>SKIM01000189.1 GCA_007116445.1 Natronohydrobacter sp. | reverse complement strand
CACAAAACACGATCATGACGGCGATTCAGGCCAATGAGGTCGAGGCGCATGACTATCTGCCCAAGCCCTTTGATCTGCCCGATCTGCTGAAACGCGCTGGTGCGGCGATGAAGAATCGCCGGTTGATCTCGGCCTCCGAGGTGCCGCAGCGCCAGACGCCTGCGCCGCGCGGGGATATGCTGAGCATGGACAGCATGCCTCTGGTGGGACGCACGCCCGCCATGCAGGAACTGTATCGGCTGATCGCGCGGGTGATCAATTCGCAGATGCCGGTGCTGATCATCGGGGAATCAGGGTCGGGCAAGTCGCTGATCGCGCGCACCGTGCATGACCTCTCGGACCGTCGTAACCAGCCCTTCGTGACCGCAAGCGTTGAGGATCTGCAAAGCTCGGACGGGGCGCAGACGCTCTTGTCGCGGGTGCGCGGGGGCACGCTCTTGTTTGATGAACTGACTGCGTTTGATACGGACGCGCAGCTGCGCGCGGCGCGTCTGCTGGATGTGATCACGGATGATGGGCCGCGGGTGATGGCGACGGCACAGGGCAATCTGACGCGCGCGCTGGCCGAAGGGGCGTTGCGAGAAGATCTCTATTACCGGCTGGGGGGCGTCGTGCTGAATGTGCCATCCTTGCGTGAACGAATCGACGATCTGGACCCGCTGGCGCGGCATTTCCTCTCGCAGGCAGCGGATGAAGGCGCGAGCCTGCGCAGCCTGTCGCCGGAGGCGATGGAGCTGGTGCGCGCCTATTCCTGGCCAGGCAATGTGCGGCAATTGCAAAACACCCTGCGGCGGCTGAGCCTGACGCAATCCGACCCGATGATTTCACGCGCAGAGATCGAGGGCGCGCTGCAAAGCCAACCAAGCGCCTTGGTCGTGGGCGAGCGGGTCACCGATGAGACTTTGTCGGATTCCGTGGGGCGTCATTTGCGGCGTTATTTCGATCTGCATGGTCAGGATCTGCCGCCGCCGGGGCTCTATGGGCGAATCCTGCGCGAGATGGAGACGCCGTTGATCGAGATCGCGCTGGACGCGACCGGGGGCAATCAGGCGCGCTGTGCGGACTTGCTGGGCATCAACCGCAACACATTGCGCAAGAAGATCACCGAGCTGGACATCTCCGTGTCGCGGCGGCGCAAGCTGACATGACGCGCGGATCAGCCGCCGGTATGGCTCATATGGCGGGTGACCTGACCCGACACTGACTGGCGCGAATAGTCGAAATCATGCCCTTTGGGCTTGCGCGCAATCGCCGCGCGGATGGCGTCCTGCAGCAGAGCATTGTCGGGAGATGCCCGCAGCGGCGCGCGCAGGTCGGCCATGTCTTCCTGCCCGAGGCACATATACAACTCGCCCGTGCAGGTCAGCCGCACGCGATTGCAGCTTTCGCAGAAATTATGCGTCAGTGGCGTGATGAAGCCGATTTTCTGGCCTGTTTCTTCCAGCCGCACATAGCGCGCCGGGCCGCCTGTGCGTTCGGCAAGTTCGGTCAGGGTGTAGCGTTCGGCAAGCCGCGCGCGCAGATCGCTGAGCGCCCAATACTGGTCCAGCCGGTCTTCATTGCCCAGATCGCCCATCGGCATGACCTCGATCCAGGTCAGATCCATCCCGTTCTGTGCGCACCAGTGCTGCAGGGTGAACAGCTCGTCCTCGTTGAAGCCCTTGAGCGCCACGGCGTTGATCTTGACGCGCATGCCCGCCTCTTGCGCCGCGGCAATCCCGTCGAGCACTTGCGCCAGCCGTCCCCAGCGCGTGATCGCGGCGAATTTCCGGTCATCGAGCGTGTCCAGTGACACATTGATGCGCCGCACCCCGCAATCCGCGAGGGCCGCCGCGTATTTGCGCAGCTGGCTGCCATTCGTGGTCAGGGTCAGTTCCTTCAGCTTGCCACTGTTAAGATGGCGCGACATGGCGCGGAAAAAGGTCAGAATATCCTTGCGCACCAGCGGTTCGCCGCCAGTGATCCGCAGCTTCTCCACCCCCATGGCGATGAAGGTCGAACACATCCGGTCGAGTTCCTCGAGGGTCAGAAGTTCTTTCTTGGGCAGAAAGGTCATCTGTTCGGCCATGCAATAGACACAGCGGAAATCGCAGCGATCCGTCACCGAGACGCGCAGGTAAGAGATCGGGCGGGCGAAGGGGTCAATCAAGGGAGCGGTCATGCCGCGCAAACTAGCCATCCCGGGCCCGCGCGGCAAGTGGCAAGCCCATTGCCGTGTGGCGCTTTTGGCGGTATCCATACGGGATGAAGTCCGTGCGCATCTTTGTTGGCTCTCTTCTGGTGCTTGTGGCGCTTGGCGGCTGTGCGCAGCTCGGCAGGACCAGTGCCGGGGGCGATGCGCGCCCGGATGCTGCGGATGTCGCCGTTCTGACCCCCTCAGATGAGACGACGCGTCCGCAAGCGCGCCCGGGTTCGGCCGGGGTTGCGGGTCTTGGTTCGGGCGGGATGCGGCCAGATGCGCTGGATCAGACCACAGCAGAAGAGCGCCGTGTGGCCCTGGCCCCGCCTGCAGCGCGCACAGAACTTTTGGGCGAGACACTGGCCGCGCTGGGCAGTCCCAGCGAGGGCGGTATCTGGCTGCGCACCGGGCTTGTGACGCGGGTGCAGCCGGGCCGGGTTGAGTTGCAGCAGGGGGCGGGCTCGTTACGGGTCGAATTGCGCCCATCCGGCGCGCCGGCGGGCGCTGGCAGTCAATTGTCGCTTGCGGGCTTCACGACGCTCGGGGTGCCGCTGACGCAGTTGGTGGGGCTGCGGGTCTACGCCGAATAAGCACTGGGACCAACGGGGGGCGGGCCGCAGCGTGGTCGGTAAGCCACGCAGGTCGTGCTTCCACGCCGCCACAACTGACCGGCCAGACGATCCGGCGCGCTGTCTGGTCGCCCATGGCCCTAGGCCGACACCAGTTTGCGTTGAGCGGGGGAGGTTGTGAACCTGATCCGCAGCGTGCCTGGCGCGGCATGCGTCGGGTCGAGATGCAGCGCCCCGTCCCGGCTGGACAGAACTGCGATACTGCGCTGGCCGGGCCTGGTGCTACAGATCCATGACCAGCGCGGGGCCTTGCGGAAATCATCTGCCAACACTGCGCAAAGAGTGTCGGCCCGGCTGGCAGTCGCAGGCATGGTGCGCCGCGATGCTGCCATGGCGCTGCGCGGGGATGTGTCAAAGATCGAAGGGCGGCGGGCCGCTGGCCTGCGTCGCCGGATCAGCGCCTGTCCCGGCGCGATCAGTCCCAACTGATCAAAGCTTGCAGCGCTGAATTCGGCATGAGTGAGCACGATATGGCTGTCCATGAGGATCAGCGCCGTGGGGTTGACCAATGTGGTCAACTGAGTGAGCAGGTCGCAAAGGCGCTGCTGGTCGAAGCCTGCGGCGACGCGCAGCCGTATTGCGGCATCACTGCGAGCATGCGCGTCCCTGAGATCGCGCCAGGATCGATCAGGCCCGCTGCAGGCCGGGCGCAGCGGCTGTGCGATCTGCGCTGGATTGTAGCTTTCGATCAGCAGGCGCGTGGTTTCAAAATGCAGGTCCAGATGGCTGGGGCGGCGGGTCGCGCGGGTGATCGCGCGAGGGCTGTCGCAGAGGTGGTGCAGCAACATATCACAGCATCGGTCAAAATCGGGTCCGGTCTGCCAGTCATAGAGCAGGCAGACATCGAGGCTTGAGGTGACCTGCGCGGACGCGACAAGCCCCATGCGGGCATTTACGGACGGAGATGTGATCATGTTCCGGATCCTGATACCAGCCAAACATACCTCATCGTTAGGTGCCAAAAGTTACCATGGTGTTAATCGCATGCGGGTGCATCGCGCCGCTATCGGCGGTTTTCGCTTGTGAAGCGCTTTTCGCCCGCCTATGGCCTGTGGCATGCGGATACTCTTCTTGGGCGATGTTATGGGCCGCGCCGGGCGGCAGGCTGTCACGCAGATGCTGCCATCTCTGCGGGCGCAGTGGCGGCTCGATTTCGTTGTGGTCAATGGCGAGAATGCCACCGGCGGGATGGGGCTGTCGCCTGAGCATGCGAAACTTCTGTTTGAGGCCGGTGCCGATTGCGTCACGCTGGGCGATCACGCGTTTGACCAGCGCAGCATGCGCGAGTTTGCCGCTCAGGAGGCGCGCATCATCCGTCCGCTGAATTTCGCCAAATCAGGCGCGCCGGGCCAGGGCGCGCGGGTGTATGACCTGTCCTCGGGGGCGCGGGTGCTGGTCGCGCAGGTGCTGGGTCAGGTGTTCATGAAGCAGCCCTACAGCGATCCTTTCTCGGCCATCGAGCCGGTCTTGCGCGCCCATCCGCGTGGCGGGATGGTGCAGGCTGCGATCATCGACATGCATTGCGAGGCCACATCCGAGAAATACGCGATGGGCCATTGGTGTGACGGCCGCGCGAGCCTTGTGGTCGGCACGCATACCCATGTGCCGACCGCAGATGCGCAGATCCTGAACGGCGGGACCGGATTTCAGTCCGATGCGGGCATGTGCGGGGATTACGACAGCGTCATCGGGATGCATAAGGACGAGCCTATGCGCCGTTTCATCACCGGCATGGCGCAAGCGCGATTCGAGCCTGCGATGGGGGCTGCGACCCTGTCGGGCACCTATCTGGAAGTCGACCCTGCAACCGGGCGCGCGTCCCGTATCGAGATGGTGCGCGTGGGCGGCCGGTTGTCGCAGGCCGGGCCTGACACCCTGGCTTGAGGCATGCAGTGGGGTAAATTCGGCCGTGCCGCCCGGATTGCGCACGCAACGGCTTGCGCAGATACAGCTTTCTGCGCAACTGTCACAGCGAGGGCAAAGCTGACGGGGGGTTCATGTTCGGCATAGAGCTTGGCGATACGACACAGGCCATTGTCGCTTTGCTGATCGTGCTGGGCATGTTCTTGGCCTTCATGCGCGAAGCCTATCCGGTCGAAGTGACGGCGATCGGCGGCGCGGTGCTGATGCTGGTGCTGGGCATTCTTCCGCAAGGCGCGGCCTTCGATGCCTTTTCCAACCACGCGCCCTGGACGATAGCTGCCCTGTTCGTGATTGTGGGCGCCTTGGTGCGAACCGGCACGCTGGATCTGATTTCGCAGATGGCGGCGCGCAACATCCAGAAGCGCCCCTGGATCACGCTGGCAACGCTGACCCTGACGGTTCTGGTGCTTTCGGCCTTCGTGAACAACACACCCATCGTTGTGGTGATGATTCCGATTTTCGTTCAGTTGGCCAAGCAGATGGGCACTTCCGCGTCCAAGGTTCTGATTCCGCTCAGCTATCTGGCCATTTTGGGGGGGACGCTGACTTTGATCGGCACGTCGACCAATTTGCTGGTCGATGGGGTTGCACGCGCCAATGGCATGGCCCCGTTCTCCGTCTTCGAGATCACCAAGCTTGGGCTTTTGATGGCGGTGGCAGGGGTGCTGTATCTCGCGCTGTTCGGTCATAGGCTGTTGCCCGACCGTGCATCGATGAGCGATGTTCTCTCGAACCGCTCCAAGGCCAAGTTCTTCACCGAAGTGGCCATCCCCGAAGCATCCCGGCTGGTCGGGCGCAAGCTGGCCGATGTTGACATGTTCAAGCGCGAAGGGGCGCGGGTGATCGACGTCTTGCGCGGCGATGCCTCGTTGCGTTGGGGCGATATGGCGCAGGTGACCCTGCAGGCGGGCGACCGTGTCGTGTTGCGCACGCAGATGTCCGAGGTTCTGGGCCTGAAGCAGAATCCCGATGTGGCGCAGGTCGACAGTGGCGACCCCGAAGACCCCAATCTGATCGGGCCACAGCGGGACATTGACCGGCTGTCATCTGTGGAAACCACGACCGTCGAGGTGCTGATCTCGCCCGACAGCAAGATGGT
>SKIM01000320.1 GCA_007116445.1 Natronohydrobacter sp. | reverse complement strand
GTCAAGCAATTGCGCCTCAAGCTGCAGGACGAATTTCTCGACCACCATCATGATGACCTCACGCGGCAGGGGGGCGAAACTGATCACCGCGTCAAGTCGGTTGCGGAATTCTGGTGTGAAGGTCCGCTCGATTGCCATTGTGTCCTCACCTTCACGGCGATCGCGCCCGAAACCAATAGCCGCTTTTGCCTGCTCTGCCGCACCGGCATTCGAGGTCATGATCAGGATCACATTACGGAAATTCACCGTCCTGCCGTTGTGGTCGGTCAGTTGCCCATGATCCATGACCTGCAGCAGGATATTGTAGACATCCGGGTGCGCCTTTTCCATTTCGTCGAGCAACAGCACGCAATGCGGATGCTGATCGACACCATCGGTAAGCAAACCGCCCTGATCGAAGCCAACATAGCCCGGAGGTGCACCGATTAGGCGCGACACGGCGTGTTTCTCCATATATTCCGACATGTCGAAGCGAAGAAGCTCGACGCCCAGCGTATTGGCAAGCTGTTTGGCCACTTCGGTCTTGCCGACCCCGGTCGGCCCGGCGAAGAGATAGTTGCCAATCGGCTTCTCCGGTTCGCGCAACCCGGCACGCGCAAGTTTGATCGCCGAAGACAGCGCTTCGATCGCCGCGTTCTGGCCGAAAACGACGCGCTTGAGCGATCCTTCCAGATCCCGCAGCACTTCACTGTCGTCTTTCGAGACAGTTTTCGGTGGGATGCGGGCGATTTTGGCGATCACCGCCTCGATTTCCTTAGGGCTGATCGTTTTGCGGCGCTTGGACTCAGGCAACAGATGTTGCGCCGCCCCTGCTTCGTCGATCACATCGATGGCCTTGTCGGGCAACTTGCGGTCATTGATGTAGCGCGCTGCCAGTTCGACCGCCGTCTTGATCGCGTCATTGGTGTAGCGAATGTCGTGATGCGCCTCGAAATAAGGCTTCAACCCCATCAGGATCTTGACCGAATCTTCGACCGTTGGCTCGACAACATCGATTTTCTGAAAGCGCCGGGACAAGGCGCGATCCTTTTCGAAATGCTGGCGGAATTCCTTGTAGGTTGTCGATCCCATGCAGCGCATCTTGCCACCCTGCAAGGCCGGCTTGAGCAGGTTGGACGCGTCCATCGCCCCGCCAGAGGTCGCCCCAGCCCCGATCACCGTATGGATTTCGTCAATAAACAGCACCGCATCGGGGTGATCTTCCAGTTCCTGCATGACCGATTTCAGCCGTTCCTCAAAATCGCCACGGTAGCGTGTCCCTGCCAGGAGCGCGCCCATATCCAGCGAGAAAATCGTGGATTTCGAGAGAATTTCCGGCGTCTGCCCTTCCACGATCTTCTTGGCCAGGCCCTCGGCAATCGCCGTTTTGCCGACACCTGGATCGCCCACCAGCAAGGGATTGTTCTTGCGGCGGCGGCACAGTACTTGAATGCAACGCTCCACTTCAGCCGAACGGCCAATCAGCGGATCGACATCGCCCTTGCGCGCCTTGGAATTCAGATCCACGCAATATTTGCCAAGGGCTGTTTCCTTGGCTTTCTCATCAGCCTTGGATGTCTGCGCGGCTTCTTCCTCTTCCGCACCCGTCACCGGGCGGCTTTCGGAATATTGCGCGTTCTTGGCCACCCCATGGGCGATGAAATTCACCGCGTCGTAGCGGGTCATGTCCTGTTCCTGCAGGAAATAGGCCGCGTTTGATTCGCGCTCGGCAAAGATCGCGACGAGCACATTCGCCCCAGTGACCTCATTGCGCCCAGAGCTTTGGACATGGATCGCTGCACGCTGGATCACGCGCTGGAAGGCCGCAGTCGGCACGGCTTCGGACCCTTCAATATCGGTGACCAGCGAGGACAGTTCCTCATCCACGAATTCCTGCAGGGTCTTGCGCAGATCTTCCAGATCGACGTTGCAGGCCAGCATCACGCGATTCGCATCGGGTTCGTCGAGCAGCGCCAGAAGCAGATGTTCCAGCGTAGCGAATTCATGACGGCGCGAGTTGGCCAATGCCAAGGCACCGTGGATGGATTTTTCCAGTGTGGACGAAAAGCTGGGCACGTCAGACGCTCCTGTAGTTGGTGGCAGCCAAGCATTGGGCTTGGTTGCCAGTGTCGCCTCATTTCCTTAAACTTCGGTTTTATTCACCGTCCTTCAAGAGCTGTTTTCTTCAACTTTGCCCAAGGACGGCAAATCTGGCAAGAAATCTTGGTCATCGCCTGCAAATTGACCCCTCAGAATGTGTCCTTGGCGTGCCGGAGCCAGGCAAACGACTCACTATCTGATGCAGTCGGACGTCCTTGCGCCTGCTTGAAGTAAGCCAGATGCGCGCGAAGAAAAGGGTTGGTGGCCTTCTCAAGCGACAGCGGGACCACGGCCATAGGACGCTGCGCAGTGCGATCTGCCTCCATCTGGACCACGCGCGCCCGAAGGTCAGGATTTTCGGGATCAACGCTGAGCGCAAAAGCGGCGTTGCCCTTGGTGTAGTCGTGGCCCGAACAGATCAGCGTCTCATCAGGCAGTGCCATCAGCTTGCACAAGCTCGACCACATCTGTTCGGGCGTCCCTTCGAACAGCCGACCGCAGCCAAGCACCATCAGGCTGTCCGCTGTGAAGGCCATCTGACTGTCGGGAAAGTGAAAGGCGATATGCCCGATCGTGTGGCCGGGCACGTCAATCACAGCGCCGGTCTGCGTGCCGAGCGTCACCAGATCGCCTTCGACCAGCGCATGATCGAGAGGCGGAAGACGGTGAGCATCGGCCCTTGCGCCCCAGATCGTGGCGCCTGTATCTTCGCGCAGCCGCATCACCCCGCCGATATGGTCGTCATGATGATGCGTGATCAGGATATCCGACAGCTGCCAGCCGTTTGCGTCAAGCGCTTCGTGGATCGGTGCGACATCGGGCACATCCACCACAGCGGTGCGCCCGCTTTCGGGATCGTGCAGCAGATATGCGTAATTGTCGCGCAAACAGGGGACGGCCTTGAGCGTCAAAGGCATGGCAATTTCCTTTCGCTGCGTTAAACTCCGACCACCTTGGGCCAAGGTTCGGCTTGGCGCAACCATGAGAATTTACGAACGCCGCTATGCATCAAGACGTCTGCGCCCTGAGGGATTTCTACTACACCACGTCCTTGGGTCGTGCCGCACAACGCGCAATGCGCGACAGACTGCTTGCGTTCTGGCCGTCGGTGCGGGGGTTGAACGTGGCGGGCTTCGGGTTTGCCGCGCCGCTGCTGCGACCTTGCCTGGCGGATGCCGAGCGCGTGATCGCACTGATGCCTGCACAGCAAGGTGTGATGCATTGGCCCGCCGAGGGCGCAAACCATTCGGTGCTTGTCTCGGAAACCAACTGGCCGCTGGCCTCGGACAGTATTGACCGGCTGGTCGTTCTGCACGGGCTGGAAACCTCCGAACGTCCCGGCCCGCTTCTGGACGAGGCCGCACGCGTGCTCAGACCGGGCGGGAAGCTGGTGCTGATCGTGCCGAACCGTTCGGGGCTCTGGGCGCGCCGTGATGGCACGCCCTTCGCGCTGGGACGACCCTATTCGCTGGGCCAGATCGAAACCTTGCTGCGCGAGCATGGCTTCGCCGTGGGCGAACATTCGGCCGCGCTGTTTTTCCCCCCCAACGACCGGCGCGCCTGGCTGAACTGGGCGATGATGCTCGAAAGCATCGGGCAGCGTGTGTCACGCTATCACGCAGGCGGTGTGTTGCTGGTGGACGCGACACGCATTGACCAGACTCCGCGCGCGTCCGGTCTGCGCCTGCGTGAGCGCAAGCCACTGCGTATTCTGGATCCTGTGCGCCCCAGCACGGCACGGCCTGCCTGGCGCCAGACCGACCGTCGAGGCGGGTAAACCGATACCAAAGAATCAGCATAACGCGATCCGCTGACCAGGATCGCGCGACGGCTGCATCAGTGGCGTCGCCGCACAACTCTGACAAATGGTAGCGCAAGCCTGTTGCAGAAAGTCACATCAAGACTGCATTAACCGTTCCAACCACGGCGAGAAGGCAGCCTTCGCGGTTGCAGCGCGAAACACCCTCTGCTAAACCCGCGCCGAATTAACATGCCGCGTCATTAGGAGCATTCACGGCAACGGGCCGACGCGAGGTCCGCTGCAAAACAGATGGAAGGGTGGACGTGTCCGAACCGGCTTCGATCTCCACGGGTATAGCGCAACGCTATGCGACGGCTATTTTTGAATTGGCCAAAGAGTCCAAATCGCTGAAATCCCTGCAGGCAGATGTCGATGCGCTGGAAGGCGCGCTGACAGAAAGCGCCGATTTCCGCAATCTCATCACATCTCCGGTCTATTCGCGCGATCAGGTCGCCGATGCGACGGCGGCGATTGCCGCGAAGATGAAACTGTCTCAGACAGTGGCTGGCGCGCTGGGGCTGATGGCGTCCAAGCGCCGTCTCTTTGCTCTGCCGCAAGTCCTGACGCGGCTGCGCGCCATGATTGCGGAGGAGAAAGGCGAAGTGACTGCGGAAGTCACTTCCGCGCAAGCTCTGTCGAAAGCGCAACAGACCGAAATCGCCAAGACGCTGAAAGCACGGATTGGCAAGGACATCACTCTCAAACTGACCGTTGATGAAAGCCTCATCGGTGGTCTGGTCATCAAGGTGGGCTCGCAAATGATCGACACATCGATCCGCGCGCAGCTCGCAGCCCTCAAGAACAGCATGAAAGAGGTCGGGTAAATGGGTATCCAAGCTGCTGAGATTTCTGCCATCCTCAAGGAGCAGATCAAGAACTTCGGCCAGAATGTCGAAGTCACCGAAGTGGGCCGCGTGCTCTCGGTGGGTGACGGGATTGCCCGCGTCCATGGCCTCGACAACGTGCAGGCCGGCGAAATGGTCGAGTTTCCGGGCGGTGTGCGCGGCATGGCGCTCAACCTCGAGACGGACAATGTTGGTATCGTGATCTTCGGCGATGACCGCGGCATCAAGGAAGGCGACACGGTCAAGCGCACCAACTCCATCGTGGACGTGCCTGTGGGCGACGAGCTTCTGGGCCGCGTCGTGGACGGTTTGGGCAACCCGATTGACGGCAAGGGCGAGCTCAAGACCTCCAAGCGCGCTGTTGCGGATGTGAAAGCCCCTGGCATCATCCCGCGGAAATCAGTGCATGAACCGATGGCCACTGGCCTGAAATCCGTGGACGCCATGATCCCCGTTGGCCGCGGCCAGCGCGAGCTGATCATCGGCGACCGCCAGACTGGCAAAACCGCGATCGCACTCGACACGATCCTGAACCAGAAAAGCTATAACGAAGCCGCTGGCAATGACGAGAGCAAGAAGCTCTACTGCGTCTATGTCGCGATTGGACAGAAGCGCTCGACCGTGGCACAGCTGGTCAAGAAGCTCGAAGAAACCGGCGCCATCGACTATTCCATCGTCGTCGCTGCGACCGCTTCCGACCCTGCCCCGATGCAGTTCCTTGCCCCCTATGCCGCGACCGCCATGGCCGAGCATTTCCGCGACAATGGCCGCCACGCGCTGATCATCTATGATGACCTGTCGAAGCAGGCTGTCGCTTACCGCCAGATGTCGCTTCTGCTGCGTCGTCCGCCGGGGCGTGAAGCCTATCCCGGTGACGTGTTCTACCTGCACTCCCGCCTGCTTGAGCGCTCGTCGAAGCTGAACGAAGATTTCGGTTCCGGCTCGCTGACCGCGCTGCCGATCATCGAAACCCAAGGCGGCGACGTGTCGGCCTTTATCCCGACCAACGTGATCTCGATCACCGACGGTCAGATCTTCCTTGAAACCGAACTGTTCTACCAGGGCATCCGCCCCGCAGTGAACACGGGTCTTTCGGTGTCGCGTGTGGGGTCAT
>SKIM01000122.1 GCA_007116445.1 Natronohydrobacter sp. | reverse complement strand
TGCGCCAGACCACGATGATGATCCTGCGCTCGATCCTGCGCTGGCCGGGCCGCGCGGCGATCACGCTGTTGGGGGTCGCGGCCTCGGTCGGGGTGCTGGTGATGAGCTATTTCATCTTTGACGCCGTGGATCAGCTGGGCGACAGCGTTTTTCAGCAGGCCAACCGCCAGCAGGTCACGCTGATGCTGGCGCAGCCCCGGACCGAAGGCGCTCTCGCGGATGCCCTGACGCTGCCGGGCGTGCTGGCGGCGGAAGGCGCCTTTGTGGTGCCGGTGCGCGCCACGCATGGCCACCGCACGCGCCTGACCGCGCTGCGGGGCCATTTCCCCAAGGCCGAGCTGGCGCGGCTGGTGGATGACACAGGGCGCGCGATTGCACTGCCGCAAGATGGGGTGATCCTGCCCGAAATGCTCGCCCGCGCGCTGCAGATCGACGCGGGCGAAATCCTGCGGCTGGAGCTCCTGGACGCGCCGCGCGTAACGCTGGCGCTTCCGGTTGCGGGGATCATCACCCAGGGCATGGGGCAAGAGGCGCATATCCCGGCCAATGCGCTGTTTGCGGCGATGGACAGCGTGGCACAGGTGAACATGATCCACCTCGCCGTGCAGCCGGACCAGATGGCGGCGCTCAACCTCGCGATCAAGGATATTCCGGCCGTATCCGCGCTGACCGACTGGGCCGAACTGCGCCGCCAGTTCGATGCCACGCTGAGCGAGAATCTGTTGACCATGGTGGCGATCTACACACTGATCGGGGTGCTGATCGCCATCGGGGTGGTCTATAATGCCGCGCGCATCCAGCTGTCCGAACGCAGCTATGAGCTGGCCAGCCTGCGCGTTCTGGGCTTCAGCCGCGCGGAAACGGGCTATGTTCTGGTCGGCGAGATCATGCTTCTGACGTTGCTTGCCATCCCGCTGGGCTGGGGGCTGGGCTATTTTCTGGCGCTTGGTCTGGTCGATGCGATGTCGACGGACATGTTTCAGATCCCGTTCCACATCACCCGCCGCACCTTCGCACTGGCGGCGATCGCGGTGTTTCTGGCATCACTGGCCTGCGTATTGATGGTGCGGCGCAGGCTCGATCATGTGGATCTGGCAACAGCGCTGAAGGCGCGCGACTGAGAGAGGGCAAGAGATGAGTATCCTGCGCAAACTGGGGTTCGGACTGGTCGCCACCACGCTGGTCGCTGCGGTGGTCTGGGCCGTCATGCCGCAGCCTGTGCCGGTCGATCTGGCAGCGGTGACACGCGGCCCGATGCAGGGCGAGATCGCGGCCCAAGGTGTGACCCGCGTGCGCGCGCCGCATGCGATCACGGCCCCGATCACGGGCGCGGCCACGCGCTCGCCCGTCGAGGTCGGCGATCATGTCATCGCCGGTCAGACCGTGGTCGCGGTGATCCAGCCGGCCGAACCTGTGCTGATGGACGCGCGCAGCCGCGCCCAGGCCGAGGCCAGCGTGACCGAAGCGCAGGCCGCGGTCGCTGTGGCGCAAAGCAATCTGCAGCAGGCGGAAAGCGGACGCGCGCATGCCGAGCGCCAGCTGGAGCGCAGCCGCACCCTCGCCGAAGGCGGCACCATTGCGCGCCGCATGCTTGAAGATATCGAAGCCGCATATCTTTCCGCGCAGCAGACCCTTGATGCGGCACGCGCGCAGCTGGACCTGACCCGCGCCGCGCTCGCACGCGCCGAGGCGCAGTTGCTGGCCCCACAGGCCCTGACCGACCCGGATGCCCCGCCCGGTGCGTGCTGTCTGCAGATCAGGGCGCCCCAGAGCGGGATTGTCCTGCATGTCAGCGATGAGAATGCGCGGCTGGTGCAGGCCGGAAGCCCGCTTGTGACCATCGGGGATCTGGCCCAGATGGAAATCGAGCTTGATATCCTGTCGCCGGATGCGGTCGCCATCCCCGCAGGCGCGCGCGCGCTGGTCGAGCGCTGGGGCGGCACGGGCATCTTGGAGGCGCGACTGCGGCGCATCGATCCGGCGGCCTTCACGCGCGTCTCGGCGCTGGGGATCGAGGAACAACGGGTGCGCCTGCGTCTGGATCTGATCAGCCCGCCCGAAGAGCGCGCCGGGCTGGGCGACGGGTTTCGGGTCCATGTCCGGCTTATCATCTGGGCGGATGACGATCTCTTGCAAGTCCCGCAAGCCGCCCTGTTCCGCGATGGTGATGGCTGGGCCGTCTTTCTGCGCGACAGGGACAGGGCGCGCCACCAGCGCGTCGAGATCGGTCGGCAGGCCGCGGGCCAGGTCGAGGTTCTGGCCGGGCTTGAGGAAGGCGCGCAGGTGGTGCTTTTCCCCGCCAGCTCCCTGACCGAGGGCACGAAACTCACTGCGCGGGACTAGACGCGGCGCGCGGCGGTCTGAAAACCGGGCTTGGCCAAGGCGCCCCCGTCGCGCCGGATGCGTCCGCAGGCGCGCAACGCGATGTTCATGGCGAATTGGCATTGGTGCAGGCGGCGCAGTGCTCTATCGTGAGGATACGGGAATCACGTCAAGGACATCGCCCATGCTGACCCTCGTCTGTCATCGCAAGGCCCCTGAGGCCGGGGATACCCTGACCCATTTCTACCGGGTCGAGATCAGCTATAATCTGTTCGGCGAATACACTGTGATCCGCGAATGGGGGCGGGTCGGGACGCGGGGGCGGCATGTCAGCATCTGGTTCGCCAATCTGCGTGAGGCCGTGCTTGTCGCGGATCATGCGGTCCACCGCGCGGCGCACCGGGGATATGCCCTGACCGAGCGGCGCTTCGCGCCTGCGGCCTGATCCGGCGTCGTGATCCATCGCAGCGCGTCACGGCAAGGCGTCTGTAGTACGCGGAACAGGGCCGGGCCCGAGCACCGGGGCGCTGGTAGCCATTGGCGCCGTCGATCCGGGCGCACAGCCTTGCCAGCCCCGCACCACTATGCGCAGGATGGGCCGCACTGCGCAGTGCAGCCGCCCGCTGCATCTGTCACGAAACCGGCCGTCGGTTGGTCAGCACCGGCGGCACATGTTCTGGAAAAAGGAGTGTCTCATGCGTCTTCCCCTCATCCTTGCGGCGGCTTTGGCGCTGTCGCCCGCAATCGCCCCGGCCCAGCCCCTGCCGCAGCTGCATGATGTGACCGGGGTCGCGGCGGGAGATGTGCTCAATATCCGCGCCACGCCTTCGGCCAGTGCCGAGATCATCGGCACGCTGGCGCGCGACGCTCAGGGCATTGAAGTCGTGGCCACCAATCCCGAGGGGACATGGGGGCAGGTCAATACCGGCGAGACAGCGGGCTGGGTGAACCTGCGCTATATGGACGCGCGCGGGGTGCATATCGACAATTTCAACCTGCCTGACGGCCTGTTCTGTTACGGAACCGAGCCCTTCTGGTCGCTGCAGAATCTGGGCGGTGCGCTGCATTTCGACACGCCCGACACCCCGGCCCGCGATCTGGACCTGTGGATGGCGCAGGATAGCGGCATCGCAGAGGATCTGCGGCGCATGGTGCAATTCGCGGGCATCGGCGGGCCGGGCATGGCTTTCATCTATCCCAATGCCTGCAATGACGGCATGAGCGACCGCGCCTTCGGCCTGTCGATCAGCCTGATGACCGCGCCGTCAGGCCCGATGCTGTCGGGCTGCTGCACGCTCAGTCGCTGAGGGCTGCCTGCCAGCGTTCCAGCCGCGCGCGATTGGCGCCCATGTCGGAATAGCCGAACCGCGCGCGGGCAAAGCCCAGCAGCATCGCCCCCTCGCCTGTGGCCTCGATCAGGACCGAGGTATAATCGGGAAAGCCCATGATCCGGCTGCGGGTCAGATAGGTAATATGCCGCGCCTCCACCGATCCTGCCAGCAGCGTGGCGCCGTCGGCCAGCGCCACCGCGTGCAGGCGCGCGGCCAGCGCGTCAGGCGACATCGGATAGACGCGGGGCATCGCATCGCCCCCGACCATGCGGATCAGATGGAAATTGGGGCTGGCAGGACGGGCCACAAGGCGCGGGTCTTCGTGCCAGCGCGCCGGATCGCTGGGGGCAAGGCGCACATAAGCCGCAAGGCCCAGCGCGATTGCGACTGCCAGAAGCGCCAGTAATTTGATCATGTCAGTCCCCTTGTCCCCCCACAGCCTGTCAAGATGGGTCTGTCAGGGCCGATGGTCAAGCAGCACTCGCGTCACGCCACCGGTTGCGCTAGTCAGCGCCGAGAGGAGTGACTGGCGAGGACAGTGAGCGATGATCTATGAGCGCGAAGGCTATGATACCCGCCATTGGCCCGACAGCTACTGGCGCGCGGCCCGCCCTGACAGGTCCGAGTATCCGCCCCTTGCGGGGGCCGTGCGTGCCGATGTGGCGATCATCGGCGCGGGCTATGCGGGGCTGAATGCCGCGCTGGAACTGGTCGAAAGCTCTGGCGCGGACGTCGTGCTGCTGGAGGCCGCAGACCCCGGCTGGGGTGCGTCAGGGCGCAATGGCGGGTTTTGTTGTCGCGGCGGCAGCATGCTGTCCGACAGCGCCATCCGGGCGCGTTTCGGGCCAGAGGTGGCGCAGGACTGGGCGGATTTTGAGACAGCAGCGATTGCGCGCGTGCGCGATACGCTGGCACGCGCCCGGATCGAGGCCGAGGTGACAGAGCCGGGCGAGTTGCTGCTCGCCCATTCTGCCGCCAGCTGGCAGAAGATGCAGGCAGCGCCTGTGCCAGAGGGCGCGCGGCTCCTGGATCGCGCCACGCTGGCGGCTGAAGGTCTGGCAAGCGGTTGCTATCATGGCGGGCTGCTGTCGCCCGATGGCTTCGGGTTGCAGCCCTATGCCTATGTCAGGGGTCTTGCGCAGGCGGCCACGCAAGCGGGTGTGCGAATTTTCGGCCAGAGCCGCGCGATCGCATTGCGCCCCGAAGCCGGGGGCTGGCAGGTTGCGACAGCAGGCGGGATCGTGCAGGCGCGTCAAGTGCTAATCGCCACCAATGGCTATAGTGACGAGGCGCTGCTGCCCTGGCTGTCGCGGCGCATCCTGCCGGTGATCTCGAATATCATGGTGACCCGCCCACTGACCGCTGCAGAGCTGGACGCGCAAGGCTGGGCGCGCGGGATCATGGCCTATGACGACCGCCGCCTGCTGCATTATTTCCGCCTTCTGCCTGATCAGCGGCTGATGTTCGGCGCGCGCGGCGGTCTGTCCTTCCAGCCACAATCAGTGACAGCCTTTGCCCAGCGCGCCCGCCGCGATTTCGAGCTGGTCTTTCCGGGACTGGCCAGCGCCGAGACGGAATTTCAATGGAACGGGCTGGTCTGCCTGACCGGCAGCCTTGCGCCCTTTATCGGGCCTGTTCCCGGTGCCACAGGGCTGTGGCTGGCGCTTGGCTGGCATGGCAATGGCGTCGCCGCAAGCTCAGAGGGCGGACGGCGCGCCGCGCAGACGATGATGGGCCGGCCCGATGCGCGGCCACTGCTGGCCCGACGCCCGCCGCCGCGTTTTTTCCTGCCGCGCAAGCTCGCGCTCAGATCTGCGATGGCGCTGGCGGATTGGCTCGATGGTCCCCTGCGCCGCGCCTGAAACGGATCACGCCGCCGCCATCATCCCCTCACGCTGCAGATGCGCATGGGTCTGATCGAGCGTGCGGCGCGCGCGCAGGGTCAGCTCGTCGATATCGGCCTCCGAGATCACCAGCGGCGGGGCGATGATCATCCGGTCGCCGACATGGCGCATCACCAGATTGTTGCCGAAGGAATATTCACGGCAGATCAGCCCCACAGTTCCGGGATCCGAGGTGAAGCGCGCCCGCGCGGATTTGTCCGGGGTCAGCGCGAGGCTTGCCATCATGCCGCGCGACACGGCCTCGCCCACCAGCGGATGATCCGCCAGACGGCCCCAGGCCTG
>SKIM01000041.1 GCA_007116445.1 Natronohydrobacter sp. | reverse complement strand
TACATGCAGATGCTCGGCACCCTGGTCGATTTCGAGACCTTCGTGCCGACAGCCAACCGGTAAGGGGGCGGCCATGGAAACCTATACCTGGTTGCGTGCTTTTGCCGATAGCTGGCATCTGCTGTTCATGTTCTGCTTTTTCATCGGGGTGTTCATCTACATCCTGCGTCCCGGCGCGAACAAGGTTCACGATGAGACTGCGAACATGATTTTCCGAAATGATGACAAGCCTGCGGGGGACGACAGCGCCCCCCGCTCGGGGCGTCACGATGAACCGAAAGAGGTCCGCTGATGGCTGACAACTCCGACAACAAGGTCACGCCTGCATCGCGGCAATATCCTGACCCGTCCGCAAAGCTGAAGCAGGATCCCCCGACGACGGGGCATAGCTGGGACGGGATCGAGGAATACGACAACCCGATGCCGCGCTGGTGGGTGTGGATCTTCATCATCACGGTGATCTGGTCCGTAGGCTACTGGATCGCCATGCCGGCTTGGCCGGGTATCCAGCAAGCGACCTCGGGTGTGCTGGGTTATTCGTCGCGTGCCAATGTCGCGACGGAGATCGCCGAATTCGAAGCGCGCAATGAGCAGTTCTTTGTCCAGCTCGTTGAAACGGATCTTGACGAGATCCGCGCCAATGACGAGTTGCATCGCTTCGCGATCAATGCCGGTGGCTCGGTCTTCCGCGCGCAATGCTCGCAATGCCACGGCACCGGCGGCGCAGGCGTGCAGGCTTCGGGCTTCCCGAACCTGCTCGATGATGACTGGCTCTGGGGCGGCACGATGGAAGATATCCATCAGACTGTTCTCTATGGCATCCGCAACGAGGATTACCCCGATGCGCGCTGGTCCGAAATGCCGGCCTTTGGTCAGGACGGGCTGCTCGACAGTGATGAAATCGATCAGGTGGTGAATTTCGTTCTGTCGCTGTCAGGCTCTGATCATGACAGTCAGCTGGCCGCTGCCGGGCAAGAGCTCTATGAGCTGAACTGCGCATCGTGCCATATGGATGATGGCAGCGGTGACTATTTCATCGGTGCGCCTGCGCTGAACAATCAGATCTGGCTCTATGGCGGCACGCCCGAAGCTATTCGCGAGACCATCTACTACTCGCGCTTCGGGGTCATGCCGGGCTTCGCGTCGCGCCTGCGCGAGGCAGAAATCCGGGCCGTTGCGGCCTATGTCCATCAGCTTGGTGGCGGGCAGTAAACCCGGCCGCTGAACGCCGTGCAAACCGGCCCCGCCGCGGGCCGGTTTTTTCGTGCGCAGGCGGTGCGGCTGGCCCTTGGCCTCAGGCGGGACTGAATGTCGCAGCCTCTGGGGTTTGATCTGTGTCAAGGCGCGGTGCATCTATAGCAGACATGATCTTCGTGGCTCCCGAGCGGGCCACACCGGCCTTCATTTCCTGTTCGCGCGTGTTGTCGAAGGCCGGTGTTACCCTCCTCTCCCCCAGCTGCGTCATGTTGTCCAAAGGTGCATTTCCCGCACCTCTTTTGATGCAGGTCAAGGTTTCGCCTGTCGGCCCATGAAATTGACAGGGTGAACGAACGCAGGAGTCGCATTGTGAGTGCTCAAGACCAAAGCCCGCCCCCCAGTCTTTATCAGGCGCGTGAGCCGATTTTTCCACGTCGTGTGAAGGGCAGCTTCCGTACGATGAAATGGTGGCTTCTGGCGCTCATGCTGGGCATCTATTACATTGTGCCCTGGATCCGCTGGGATCGCGGGCCGGAGATGCCCAATCAGGCCGTGCTGCTGGACCTTGGCAACCGGCGGTTCTTCTTCTTCATGATCGAAATCTGGCCGCATGAATTCTATTTTGTCGCGGGCCTGTTGATCATGGCAGGGATCGGGCTGTTCCTGTTCACCTCGGCGCTGGGGCGGGTCTGGTGTGGCTATGCCTGCCCGCAGACGGTCTGGACGGATCTGTTCATTCAGGTGGAGCGCTGGATCGAAGGCGACCGCAACGCCCGGCTGCGCCTGCACCGGCAGAAATGGAATGCCGAGAAGATCCGCAAATACGGGCTGAAATGGACCGCCTGGTTCCTGATCGGCATGGCTACTGGCGGCGCCTGGGTCTTCTATTTCGCCGATGCGCCGACGCTTTTCGTCGACCTGTTCACCGGGCAGGCGCATCCGATTGCCTATCTCACGGTCCTGATCCTGACCATGACGACCTTCCTTTTCGGTGGGTTCTTCCGTGAACAGGTCTGCATCTATGCCTGCCCCTGGCCACGCATTCAGGCCGCGATGATGGACGAGGACACGATTACCATCGATTACCGCCATTGGCGGGGTGAGCCGCGGGGCAAGCTGAAGAAGGGCGAGCTTGATCCCAATCAGGGCGATTGCATCGATTGCATGGCCTGCGTCAATGTCTGTCCGATGGGGATCGATATCCGCAACGGCCAGCAGATGGAGTGCATCACCTGCGGGCTGTGCATTGATGCCTGCGACGAAGTGATGGACCGCATTGGCAAGCCGCGCGGGCTGGTGGCCTACATGGCGCTGTCCGATCAGGAAGCCGAGCAATCCGGCCAGCCGCAGAAATCCGTCTGGAAGCACATCCTGCGCCCACGCACGGTCCTCTACACGGCGATCTGGTCGGTCGTCGGCATCGGGCTGGTCATCGCGCTGTTCATTCGCTCTGATATGGACATGAGCGTGGCACCTGTGCGTAACCCAACGCATATCGTGCTGTCGGATGGGACTGTCCGCAATATCTACGACATCCGGTTGCGCAATATGTCGCATGATCCGCGCGAATTCGTGCTGTCGGTTACGGAAAACCCGGATCTCGAATTGTCCATCGAAGGGCTGGACACCAACCGTGTGATCGTGGCTCCCGATGAGCAGGCGCTGTTACGCGTCTATCTGACAGCTCCGACCGGCACGCCGTCCAACACGGCGGAGACGAGCCCGGTGCGTATCTGGGCGGCTGTTCCCGGCAGCAATGAGCGCGTATATTCCGACACAGTCTTCAACGGGAGAACACAATGACAGAGACGACTAAACGCGAATTCCGGATGACCGGGCGCAAGGTTCTGATCATCGCAGTCTCGGCCTTCGGGGTGATCCTGACCGCCAATCTGTTGCTGGCCTATAACGCGGTCAGCACCTTTCCGGGGTTGGAAGTGGATAATTCCTTCGTTGCCAGCCAGAACTTCAATGAAGAACTGTCCGAACAACTCGCGCTGGGCTGGGATGTCAAGGCCAGCCATGCCGATGGTATCCTGACGCTGGCGATCACGGATGCGGAGGGCGCACCCGTGCGGACGGCGCATCTGGATGCGACGCTGGGCGCTGCGACCCATGTGCGCGATGATCAGGTGCCGGATTTCCGCTTCACTGACGGGGCCTACCGCGCGCCGGTCGAGATCGGGCCGGGCAACTGGAATATCCGCCTCTATGCTGTGGCGCAGGACGGAACCGAGTTTCGTCAGCGTGTTGTGCTGCATCTGCGCTGATGTCGGACGTCTTCGCCCGCCCTTCGGCCTGCCCGGCCTGTGACGCGGCGCCCGCCGCCGAGGCCCTGGCCGCGCGCGCGCCGCAGCGGGACGCGCGGCTGCTAGTCTCGGTGCCTGGTGCGCATTGCGCGGCCTGCATCTCGACGATCGAGCGCGATCTGGCGCGGATGGAGGGGGTGACTTCGGCGCGGCTGAATCTGACGCTGAAGCGGCTCAGCGTGGCCGCACAGGACGGGATCGAGGCCAGCGACATTGTGGCCCGCCTTGAGCGGCTGGGCTATGAGGCGCATGAGCTGGATGCGGGCACGTTGTCATTGACCGAGACCGAGAAACAGGGCCGCGCGCTGCTGATGCGGGTGGGCATCTCGGGCTTTGCGATGATGAATATCATGCTGCTGTCGGTCGCCGTCTGGTCGGGCGCGGACGGGCCGACGCGGGATATGTTCCACCTGATCTCGGCGCTGATCGCGATCCCTACGGTTGCTTTCACCGGCCAGCCGTTTTTCCGCAATGCCTGGCGCGCGGCACGGGCCGGGCGGATGGACATGGACGCGCCGATTTCCTTCGCGATCCTGCTCACACTTTTCATTTCGATCTACGAGACGCTGCTTTCGGGCGAACATGCCTATTTCGAAGCCGTGGTGATGCTGATCTTCTTCCTGCTGGTGGGCCGCTATCTCGATTTCCGCGCCCGTGCCGTTGCGCGCTCAGCGGCGCAGGAATTGGCCGCGCTCGAAGTGCCCCGAGCGACGCAGCTTGTGGACGGGGCCGAGCGCGCGGTGAATGTCGCGGATTTGCGCGCGGGCGATAGTGTGCTGGTGCGCCCCGGTGGCCGCGTGCCGGTGGACGGGGTGGTGACCGAAGGCCAGTCCGAGATCGACCGTTCCCTTCTGACCGGTGAGACGCTGCCGGTCTTTGCAGGCGCAGGCGCGCTTGTCAGCGCGGGCGAGGTCAATTTGACCGGCCCGCTTCAGGTCCGCGTCACCGCCGCCGGCAAGGACAGCTCGCTGCACCGCATGGCCGATCTGGTCGCCCATGCCGAATCTGCGCGGATGCGCTACACAACCATCGCGCAGCGCGCCGCCAGTGCCTATGCGCCCACGATCCCGATCCTGTCGCTTGGCGCTTTTTTTGTCTGGCTGTGGCTGTCAGGTGGTGATCTCCGGCTGGCGATGAATATCGCCGTAGCCAGTCTGATCATCACCTGCCCCTGCGCGCTGGGCCTTGCCGTGCCTGCTGTGGTGACTGCGGCCAGTGGCAAGCTGTTTCGCAAGGGGCTTCTGATCAAGGACGGCACCGCGCTGGAGCGTCTGGCCGAGGTCGATACCGTGATTTTCGACAAGACCGGCACGCTGACCATGGGCACGCCCGCGTCGACCAATCTGGATGCACAGCCCCCGCAGGTGCAGCGAGTGGCGCTGGCGCTGGCCGAAGGCTCCGGCCATCCGCTGGCACTGGCGCTGGCCAAGGGGTTGCGTGATCTGGGCGTGGAGCCTGCGGCCCTCGAAACTGTCCATGAAGTGCCGGGCTATGGGGTTGAGGCGTTCTGGAATGGTGCGCGTGTGCGTCTGGGCCGCGCCGAATGGGTCGGTGCGACGCCTGAGGGCGTGACCGCGGCCTATCTTTCGATTGGCGGGCAGACGCATGGCTTCACCTTCGCCGACCAGCTGCGCCCCGGCGCGGCAGAGGTCGTGCGCAGTTTGCAGGCGCAGGGCAAGGCGGTCTGGCTGATCTCGGGCGATGTGGAACAGGTCGTGCGCGATCTGGCCGCGCGGCTGGGGATTGAGAATTGGCAGGCCGGCGCGCTGCCGCAGGACAAGGCCGCCAAAGTTGCCGCCTTGCACGAGAGCGGCGCGCGTGTGCTGATGGTGGGCGACGGTCTTAATGACACTGTGGCCCTTTCGGCCGCGCATGTGTCGATCTCGCCTGCCTCGGCGCTCGATGCGGCGCGGGCGGCGTCGGATATGGTGCTGCTGGGCCGCGATCTGGCCCCGGTCGCGGATGCAGTGCGCCTGTCGAAAACCGCCATGCAGCGGATCCGCGAAAACCTGTGGCAATCTGGCATCTATAATGTCATCTTCGTGCCAATTGCGCTATTGGGCTTTGCGACCCCGCTCTGGGCGGCGGCGGTGATGTCCATCTCATCGATCTCGGTCACGCTGAATGCGTTGCGACTGAAGTAAGGAGTGTCATGGAAGTTCTGGCGGTGCTGATCCCCGTCTCTCTGGGTCTGGGGCTGATGGGCCTCGTGGCGTTTGTCTGGTCGCTGAAAAAGGGCCAGTATGACGACCCCGAAGGCGACAGCCAGCGCATCCTTGACACGCGCTATGATGACAGGCCCAAACCTGTCGATGAGGATCAGCGCGGCTGATTG
>SKIM01000263.1 GCA_007116445.1 Natronohydrobacter sp. | reverse complement strand
TCCCGCAGAGCAGCCGCTCGGCCGGACGCCCCTGACGGAAATTTTGATTGTATACCATTGTGCACTGTTTACGCCGCCAGAAATTCCCCCTATGGTGCGCCCAGCATTGCAAAGGGGGCTTGTACCATGACCGACAAAACCATTCCCGACATCATCTACACCAAAGTGGACGAAGCGCCCGAGCTGGCCTCGGCGTCCTTCCTGCCGATCATTCAGAGCTTCGCCAGCGCGGCAGGCGTCAGCGTCGGCACGCGCGATATTTCGCTGGCGGGCCGCATCATCTCGGCCTTCCCCGAATTCCTGTCCGAAGATCAGCGCATCAGCGATGATCTTGCCGAATTGGGCGAGCTGGTGAAGACGCCTGAGGCCAATGTCATCAAACTGCCCAATATTTCCGCCTCTGGCCCGCAGCTGCTGGCCGCGATCCGCGAATTGCAGGGCCAGGGCTATGCGCTGCCCGACTACCCAGAGGCGCCCGCAAGCGACGCGGAAAAGGACATCCGCGCGCGCTATGATGCGATCAAGGGCTCGGCCGTGAACCCGGTGCTGCGCGAAGGCAATTCCGACCGCCGCGCCGCCACGGCTGTCAAATCCTTCGCCCAGTCCAACCCGCATCGCATGGGCGCATGGACCCCGGCCAGCAAGACCGAAGTGTCCTCGATGTCCGGTGGCGATTTCTTCTCGAACGAGACATCTGTCACGCTGCAAGACGCCGCCCGCGCCAGGATCGTGCTGACCGGCGCGGATGGGTCGGAAACCGTGCTCAAGGACGGCTTGAGCTACCCTGCCGGCACAGTGGTTGATGCCACCTTCATGTCCGCGAATGCGCTGGCCAGCTTCCTCGACGCGGAAATCGCACGCACCAAGGACAAGGGCACGCTGTTTTCGCTGCATATGAAGGCCACGATGATGAAGGTGTCGGACCCGATCATCTTCGGCCATGCTGTGCGCGCCTGGCTCAAGCCTGTGTTCGAGGCCCATGGCGACAAGCTCAAGGCGCTGGGCGTGAACCCCAATTCCGGCCTTGGCACGCTGCTGGAGCAGGTCAAGGATGATGCCGAGATCATGGCCGCGATTGACGCCGTGACCGCCGAACGCCCGCCGATGTATATGGTCAATTCCGACCGCGGCATCACCAATCTGCATGTGCCTTCCGATGTGATCATCGACGCGTCCATGCCTGCGCTGATCCGCGCGGGCGGCAAGGGCTGGGGGCCGGACGGGCAGGAGCATGACACGAATTGCGTCATCCCCGACAATTCCTATGCCCCGGTCTATGACGAGACGATCAATTTCTTCAAGGCCAATGGCGCGCTGGATCCCGCGACCGCCGGGACCGTGCAGAATATCGGCCTGATGGCGCAGAAAGCCGAAGAATACGGCAGCCACCCCACGACCTTTGAAATCCCGCATGACGGAACTGTGCGGATGGTGCTCGACGATGGGCGCGTGATCCATGAACACAAGGTCGAGGCCGGCGATATCTGGCGCTCGGCCTCAACTCGCAAGGCGCCGATCGAAGACTGGGTGCAGCTGGCGATCGACCGTCAGAAGACCACAGGCTTCCGTGCGATCTTCTGGCTCGACAAGGACCGTGCCCATGATGCGGAACTGATCGCCTATGTCACCCCGATCCTGCAAGCCGCAGGCGTCGCCGACCGCTTCGAGATCATGGCCCCGCGCGATGCCACCCGCGCATCACTGGAAACGATCACCAAGGGCGAAAACACCATCGCCATCACCGGCAATGTGCTGCGCGACTATCTGACCGACCTGTTCCCGATCCTGGAGCTGGCGACCAGCGCCAAGATGCTGTCCATCGTCAAGCTGATGAATGGCGGCGGGCTGTTTGAAACCGGCGCGGGCGGCTCGGCCCCCAAGCATGTGCAGGCGCTGATGGAGGAAAACCACCTGCGTTGGGATTCCCTGGGCGAATTCTGCGCGTTGGGCGAAAGCTTCCGCTTCCTCGCCGAAACCAAGGGCAATCCGAAGGCACGGCTGATGGGCGCGGCCATCGATGCGGCGACACAGGGCTATCTCGATCACGACCGCTCGCCGCAGCGCAAACCCGGCCAGCCAGACAATCGCGACAGCCACTACTGGTTCGCCCGCTACTGGGCCGAGGCGCTGGCAAGCCAGAGCGAAGATGCCGATCTGGCCGCGCATTTCGCCCCCATCGCCAAGGCGCTGGGCGACAAGGAAGCACAGATCATCGCGGAACTGCACGCCGATCGTGGCAAAGCGGTCGATCTGGGCGGCTATTATCACGGCGACCCGGCCAAGACCGCGGCCGTGATGCGCCCCTCGGCCACGCTGAACGCCATCATCGGCTGAACGCAAAAGGCGCCCCGGCAGGACCGGGGCGCCTTGACCAGGCTCATCCCGACCGCGATGTCACGCCTCCGACAACGCGACTTTCATATCCTTCACCTGATAGATCACCTCGCCATCGGCCTCGACGATCCCGTCGGCCACGCCCATGGTCAGCCGCCGGGTCTGCACGGCCTTGGTGAAATCGATCTTGTAGGTCAGCATCTTGCGATCCGGCCGCACCATGCCGGTCAGCTTCACCTCGCCCACACCCAGCGCATAGCCGCGGCCCTTCCAGCCGCGCCAGCCGAGGTTGAACCCCGTCAACTGCCACAAACCATCCAGACCCAGACAGCCCGGCATGATCGGATTGCCCGGAAAATGGCAGTCGAAAAACCACAGATCCGGCGTGATGTCGAATTCGGCCAGCACATGCCCCTTGCCATGCGCGCCACCATCCCCCGAAATCTCGGTGATGCGGTCCATCATCAGCATGGGCGGCGCAGGCAGCTGCGCATTGCCGGGACCAAACAACTCACCGCGCGCACAGGCCAGCAGGGCCTCCTTGTCGAAAGATGTGGGAAAATCGGCCATTTTTGTCTCCTGCAAGGGTTTTCTCCCTCTAGCACTGTGGCAATCTTGCTGACAAGTCCGGCATCCAACGCCCATCAGGCGCTGTTGCGACTGAATTTCATTTGAATTCGGGGCGATCTATCCTTTATATACACATCATGGATCAGGAATTTGCCCCGCTCGACGATACTGCGCTCTCCAAGGCGGCGCGCTGGCTCGCCCATGCCAATGTCCGCCCGACGCGGCAGCGGCTGTCACTGGCAAGCCTTTTGGTCGGTGATGGTCAGGACCGGCATGTGACCGCCGAAAGCCTGTTCCTCGCGGCCAAATCCAGTGGCGAGGCCGTGTCGCTGGCCACTGTCTATAACACACTGCGCGCCTTCTGCGACGCCGGGTTGATGAATGAGATCACAGTCGATGCGACGCGCTCCTATTTCGATACCTGCGTCGAAGATCACCCGCATTACTTCTGGGAAGATTCGCAGGAACTGACCGATGCGCCATCAGGGGCCGTGGCGTTCTCGCGCCTGCCCGACCCCCCGCAAGGCGCCGAGATCAGCCGTGTCGATGTGGTCATCCGCCTGCGTCGCCTCTGACCCCCGGTCTGCGCCGCAACAGCACCACTGCGTTCGACAGCATCAACACCAGCACCACCACAGCACCGCCCGCAAGTCCCCAGGGACCGGGGTTTTCCCCGATGACGGCCCAGACCAGCAGCGGCGCAAGGATCGATTCGAGAAGGATCAGCAACGCCACTTCAGCCGAACTGACATAGCGCGGCCCCAGCACCATCAGACCGCTGGCAAAGGCGATGAACAGCCCATGCGCGGCAAATAGGGGCCACCATGCAGGCAGCGGTCCCCAGACATCGACAAAAGGCAGGATCAAGAGCGCGCCGCCAATCAAGGCCAGCGGCACAGCGGGCAACATCGGCGTGCCGCGCGCCCGCCGCGCCGCCGTCAGGGCCGCCGCGAAACAGGCCGCGACCAACAGCGCTAGCGCATCGCCCCGCCAATCCGTTCCCGGCTGCGCGCTGGAGCCAAGCATGATGATCGACAGCCCCGCGAAAACCCCCAGCATCGTCCAGACCATGCGCCGCGTGATCACCTCGCCCAGCCAGATGCGGCTGAAAATCGCGGCAAAGACCGGCATCGCCGCAAGGATGAAAACCACATTCGCTACGCTGGTCATCGACACGGCCAGCACGAAACCCGGTGCGGAAATCCCGTAGAGCACCATATACAGCCAGACCGGCGGCCCGCCCTGCATCACCGCCCGAACGGGCGCCATGCCGCTGCGGATCAGCACGAAGCACAGGATCAGCCCGCCCGCGATCAGCCCGCGCCAGAAGGCAATCGCCAGCGCCTCTGCCCCGATCAGCCGCACAAACAGCGAATCGGGCACCAGAAACAGCACGCCCAGCGTCGTGACCAGAAGGCCTTTCAAATGATCGCTCATGCCTCTCCCCTGCCCGCAAGGCCCCGCCTCGTCAAGCACCCCCTTCCCTTTCGCGCGCCAATCTGGGCCTATGGGGGCCTTGCAACAAAGGCCGCCCCCGATGATCCACGCCCTTTCTCTGATCCTGATCTGTCAACTCGCCGGGGAAACTGTGACCCGACTGGCAGGCTGGCCCATTCCCGGCCCGGTGCTGGGCATGGCGATGCTCTTCGCGCTGATGCTGGCCAGCACCCGACTGGCCGCGCTGATCGTGCCCGCTGGCACTGGCATCCTGCGCCATCTCTCGCTGCTCTTCGTGCCCGCTGCAGTCGGCGTCGTCGGCCATCTGCCCGTGCTTGCGGCCAATGGGCTGGGCGTGGCACTCGCGCTGATCGTCTCGACCGTGCTGGCGCTGGCCGTGGGGGCTGGCACTTTCGTTCTGGTCGCCCGCCTGACCGGAGGGCGCGGCGATGCGTGATTTCACCGAGATCTGGTCCTATCTCGCGGGCGACCCGCTGCTATGGCTCTGCGCTACGCTGGTGGCCTATGTCCTGGGCGACGCCGCGTCACGCGCGATGGGCCGCGCGCCCTGGATGAACCCGGTGCTGGTTGCCACGCTCCTGCTCGGGCTGCTGCTCTGGCTGACAGGCACCAGCTACGCCACCTATTTCGAGGGCGCGCAATTCGTCCATTTCCTGCTTGGCCCGGCAACCGTGGCCTTGGCCGTGCCGCTCTGGACCCAGCGCCACGCGCTGCGCCCGGCACTTCTGCCGATCATCGCCGCGCTGCTGGCTGGCTCTGCGACGGCTGTGCTCTCGGCGCTGGCCATCGGCCATGCGATGGGGCTCTCGCCGCAACTGCTCGCGACCCTCGCCCCGAAAAGCGCCACAGCCCCTGTCGCGCTTGGCATCAGCGAAGGCCTGGGCGGCTCGCCGACCCTTACGGCGGTGCTGGTCATCCTGACAGGCATCATCGGCGCCATCGTGGTCACACCGCTGATGAACGCGCTGCGCATCCGCGACTGGCGGGCGCGCGGCTTTGCGACGGGTGTTGCGGCCCATGGCATCGGCACCGCCCGCGCGCTTCAGGTTCACCCGCAAGCCGGCGCTTTTGCCGGCATCGGCATGGCGCTCAATGCGATGCTGACTTCGCTTCTGGCCCCATGGGCGCTGGGGATATTCTGAAATCGAATTTCGACTGGTGAAAAAATCAGAGGCTCAGATTCTGCGAAATCGCCCGATTCTGAAAAAGCATTTCACAGGGCGAAAAAGCCTCAGCCATGCTCTTTCAGCAAGCGGCGTTTCTGCTTGTCCCAGTCGCGCTTGGCCTCGGTGGCGCGCTTGTCGGCGAGCTTCTTGCCCTTGGCGATGCCGATCTTCAACTTCACCAGACCGCGATGATTGAAATACATCACGATGGGCACAAGCGTCATCCCCTGCTTGGCAGTCGCCGCCCACATGCGCGCCAATTCCCGCTTTGAGGCCAACAACTTGCGCCGCCGCCGCTCATCATGCCCGAAGGTCTTGGCCTGCGCATAGGGGGC
>SKIM01000045.1 GCA_007116445.1 Natronohydrobacter sp. | reverse complement strand
TCTGGAACACATAGGCGCGATCGGCATTGAACGCAGTGCCGACCAGTGCCAGCGCCTTTTCGATGGCAGCGTCCAGCTTGCCATGCCAAGCGCGCTGCAGCAACGTCTGGGCGCGTGCCACCGAAGCGAGAAGTTCTGTCGTTGCCTGCGTCATGCGTTCTCCTGCCGCTGTCCTGCTGCGCCCCATTAGCGCGGCTTTCGCAAGCGCACGCGCCCCACAGGCCAGCTGACACGCGGCTTCTTACGCGAAACCGTCGTGGTGGGGCAAGAAAGCCCCGGTCACCATCTGGTTTTCTGCGCCTGAACCCAGTACTTTAGCGCAAACCCCCTTGATCAGAGGTCGCAACCTTGGACGAGAAACACACCGGTCGCAGTACAAAAGACGGGATCCGCATCCACGAGGCGCAGGATTTTGCGGGCATGCACAAAGCAGGACGCATCGCGGCCACGATCCTCGATGATATCGTCCCCCATGTCTTTGTCGGACAAACAACCGAGGAGATCGACCGCATCATCACCGAGAAAGTTGCCGCTTATGGGGCGCAATCTGCAACAATCGGCTATCGCGGTTATCAACATGCGAGCTGCATTTCGGTAAATCATGTCGTCTGCCACGGCATACCGGGGCAGAAAGTCCTCAAATCAGGCGATATCCTGAATATCGACGTCACGGTGATCGTGGATGGCTGGTTCGGCGATACGTCGCGCATGTATGTTGCTGGCGAAATCACGCGCAAGGCTGAACGTCTGGTGCAGGTCACCTATGATGCATTGATGCTCGGAATTGAAGCAGTGCGCCCCGGCAATACATTCGGTGATATCGGCCATGCGATCCAGAGTTATGTCGAAAGCCAACGCATGTCGGTTGTGCGCGACTTTTGCGGCCATGGCCTTGGCCGCGTTTTCCACGCGCCGCCGAATGTCCTGCATTACGGGCGCGCGGGCCATGGCCCAGTGCTCGAAGAGGGCATGTTCTTCACCATCGAGCCCATGGTCAATCTGGGCCGCCCTGAAACCAAAGTTCTGGCCGATGACTGGACAGCCGTAACGCGCGACAAATCGCTATCGGCGCAGTTTGAACATTCGATCGGCGTCACAGCGACCGGATTCGAGATTTTCACCCATTCTCCGGCAGGCCGCTTTCACCCGACATGGGGGTGAGTGCGGTCGGCGCCGAGCTTTCATCGAGGCGGGTTGCTTCAATCCGGGCATTGAGAATCCCGCCCAGCAGGACCGAATAGGCCGAAATGTAAAACCACATCAGCAAGGCGACGACCGCCCCAATCGAGCCGTAAACTTCATTGTAATCGCCGAAATTGCTCAGATAGAATGAAAACCCGGCGGAAGCCGTGATCCAGAGCGTCATCGCCAGGATCAGCCCTGGGAAGACCACTGCGCGTTCGGGATTCTGTCGCTTGGGGCCGATACGGTAAAACACCCATATCCAGCCTGCCACCAAGCCCAGCGTCACAGCCCAGCGCCCCAGTTCAAGCAATAACGAAGAGCCACCGACAAGCGGGAACAACGTAAGCACCACTGGCAGGATCAGGACTGACAGCATGGCGACCACCCCGGCAATAAGCATGCCCACCGTGATAAAAAGCACGCGGATGGCATGGCTCAGCCCTGTGCGACGCGGAGTCCCGTGAATCGCATAAATGCCAAGCAGCATTGCATCCACACCGCGCCGCGCCAGAAAGAGCGCGATCAGAATCGACAAGACGGAAGTCCAGCCAAGGATGCCGTCATCACTCCAGACCAGCCGCGTGATCTGGTTCGACAAAAGCGTGAATGCCGCTGGCGGCACCAGATCCTCGATCAGGAGCAACTGGTCCTGAATCAACAAAGGATCGGCAAATACGCCGAAAACCGAAATGAGTGCCGCGATACCCGGAAACAATGCGAGCAATGAAAAAAACGCCACGCCTGCGGAAAGCAGCCCGATATTGCGTTCGTTCATTGCCACATTGAAGTCAAAAGCGAATCTGTAAGCGCGTTTGACCGAAGAAATGAAACCGCTCAAATCGCCAGATCGTCCAGAGTTTTGCCATCCTCAAGCGCGGCAACGACCCAATTGGGCTTGCGACCGCGCCCTGACCATGTCTGCGAACTATCCGCAGGATTGGCGTATTTTGGCGCGACCGGTTTGCGTGTTTTCACGCTGGCTTTACCAAGCAATTGATCAATCGTAAAACCATGCTGACGTGCAATCGCATCGACATCGGCCAAAGCTGCCTTTCGGGCGCGCTCTTCAAAAGAATCGATCGCCTTGGCGACATCCTTCTGAAGTTTCTTCAACTCATCCAGAGACATTCTGTGTAGATCCATGTTCTTCCCTCCCATACCAGAGCTTCATTAAAAGCCTAATATTGGCGTATAATTCAAGGGCAAAATTCTTTTTGCCGCACCCACTGGTCGAGGATATATCTGGAGATCATAAGGTCAAGATGCGCTCCCCCGCCATTTTTACAAATCGTTATGGCCTGATCATCAGGCCGCGAAAATACGCCTGAGGCAATACCATAGTAGTCCGAAATCACATGATTGCGGTCAATCACACCTTCGCTCAGGGGAATCTTCAACTCTCCGATATGATCGAGAACAGTCTCGCGACTATCGACGAACAGCGCCGCGCGGCGCAGCGCAATATCATCGACTTCTCGCATATCGGGCCTGAAAGCTCCAATCAGATCAAGGTGCTGTCCCGGCTTCAGCCATTCCCCCTTGACCAGGGGTTTTTTACTCATTGTCGCAGTGCAGATGATATCCGCCTGCGATACGGCCCGTTCCAAATCGGATTGCGCGCGCGTGTTTTCCAACGCATGTGCAAAATGTTCAGCGGCCTCAGATCTGCGCGCCCAGACTGTGAATTCGGCTTGCGGAAAAATTGTGCGATATGCGTCATACATGTTCCGGGCGACACCGCCAGCACCTACGAGCGTAATCTTGCGACTATCCGGACGCGCAAGGCAGCGCGCAGCAAGCAGGCTGTCCGCCGCTGTTTTCCACTTGGTCAGCAGGTGGAAATCTGCCAATGCCTCCAGCCTGCCGTCAGCATCGGAATAAAGCGACACACTGCCATTCACAACGGGCAGCCCGGCCGCTGGATTATCCGGAAATACAGTCACGGTTTTGACCAATGCGCCCATTCCTTCAATCCAGGCCGCACGATTCAGAAATGTATCCGGGCCACGATATAGGAAACTATCGGTCAGCTGTGCCTTGGGCGCCTCATGACCTTTTACAATCGCGTCAACCGCACTCAGCCAATCGAGACGCTCTTCGATCTCTGCCGAGATAAACTCAACTGTCACGGCAAAGCCTCCAATTCAGGTCGGTGGATCCAGTGGCAAATTTCATCTGGACAGCGCCTCAGCGTGAAAAGCGACATGAGCGTCCATGAATGTCGCGACAAAGAAATAGCTGTGATCATATCCCGCCTGCATGCGGAACATGCCGGGCTGACGCCGGGCGGCCATTGCCTCGGACAGCGCTTCAGGGCGCAGCAAATCCAGGAACTGATCCGACGTGCCCTGATCGATCAACACCGGCGCCCGCGCGCCCTGTTCGCGCATCAGAAGCGTCGCATCGTGGCGTGCCCACAGGGTTTCATCTGCCCCAAGATAAGCCGCGAATTGCTTGCGCCCCCAATCGCTCGCTGTTGGATTGGCAATCGGCGCAAAGGCCGAGACCGAGGCAAAGCGGTCAGGCAAGTTCATCGCCAGCGTCAGCGCCCCATGTCCCCCCATGGAATGCCCGGTGATCGCCTGACGGGCTTCATCGAGCGCGAAATTTGCCATCAGCACGCGCGGCAATTCCTCGCGGATGTAATCCCACATCCGGAAATGCGGAGCCCAGGGAGCCTCGGTGGCGTTGACGTAGAAGCCTGCGCCCTGCCCCAGATCATAGGCCGCATCATCGGCCACGCCATCCCCGCGCGGCGAGGTATCGGGAAACACCACGGCCAAACCGTGGCGCGCGGCATGGGCCTGTGCATGGGCCTTGGTCATGGCATTTTCATGCGTGCAGGTCAGCCCAGACAGGTACCACAACAGCGGCACGGGTCCGCGCCTGGCCTGTGGCGGCATGAACAACCCGAAGGTCATGTCACACCCTGTCGTCTGCGCGCTATGCCGATACACTCCCTGCACACCGTCGAAACAGGCATTTTCCGACACGGTTTCCATGATCTTCTCCATGCTGGTATCTTGTTGCAGGCCGCACCCTGTCAGAAGCCGTTGACCCATGCAACGACCAAGGGGATCGTCAGGATACTCACCAAAGTGGAGACAAGGATCGTCGCAGAGACACGCGCCACCCCTGTGTTGTAGTGCTGGGCCAGAATGAAGACATTGCCCGCCACCGGCAACGCCGCCGCAGCGATCAGGACACCGGCGACTTGTGGCTCCACGCCGAACAGGATCAGCGCAGCGAAAGCCGTGATCACCGGGTGCAACACCAGCTTGCCAAAACTCAACCAGCCCACGATACGCGGGCGCTCGATTTTCTTGTCGGCCAGCGAGGCCCCGATCGCAAAAAGCGCACCAGGTGTCGCGGCCGCGCCGAGCAGTGTCAGAAACTCATTGGCGATGGCTGGCACATTCAGGCCGAACGACGACCAGGCAAGTCCCAGCACCATCGCCATGACCATCGGGTTGCGGCTCACAGCCAAGCCCAATTTGCGCGGCAGGCTACGATCCACACGACCTTCGCGCGAGAACATGATCAGCATGGTGAAGAGCGACGAAAACACGATCATGTCGATGGTCAGCACCAGAAGCACAGTCGGCACGGACGCGGGTCCGAGGAGCACGACCAGAAGCGGCACGCCCAGAAATCCGGTATTGCCGATCACAGCACAATGCGCCTCGATCACGGCTGTATCCAGCCGATTGCCGCGCAGCGTGGCGATCGCCATGACCAGCGCATAGAGCGCCGCGCAAGCCCAGAGATAAGCCGCCGCCGCCCGCCAATCGAGCAGATCCGCAAGGCTGAGATTGGCGGCGAAACCGAAAAGCATCGCCGAGAGCGCAAAATAGAAGACGAATTTCGTAAGATAGGCCGTGGCCTCGGGCGGGAAAAATCCGCTGCGTCCCGCGCCAAAGCCCAGCAGGATCAGTCCGAAGAACGGCAGTGTCTTTAGGAAAATCTCGATCATCTTGTGAACGTGTTAACAGGTGATTCGTCGCTTCGCCAGTGACGCGCGCTTTTCATGAGCGGCGCAAGGCACTATCTTTCGGGTGAAAGGAAGTCGCCATGTCAGAACTTGCACGCGCCACGCGACCGGGACGAAAATACGAGCAGGTCATCGACGGGGCCCGCGCCGTATTCATGGATCAAGGCTATGAGCGTGCCAGCATGGACGAGATCGCGCGCGTGGCGGGGGTCTCGAAGGCGACGCTCTACAGCTATTTTCCCGATAAGCGGCAGCTGTTCACCGATGTTTATCGCGGCGAAATCCTGCGCCTTGCCGATAAGGTCGTGTTGCTGAATGACACCGAAACCGCGCCGGAGACCGTACTGCGCGAAGCGGCGCGTGTGATGGTTGGCTATCTGACCTCGGATTTCGCGCTGGCGATGTATCGCATCTGCGTCAGCGAGTCCCCGCGTTTTCCAGAGATAGGACGCGCGTTTTACGAGAGCGGGCCGGAACTGGGCCGGACACGGCTGGGAGCGTATTTTCGGGCAGCCCAGGCACGGGGACAACTGGCAATCGAAGATTTCGACCTTGCTGCTGACCAGTTCACCCAACTTTGCCAGACGACAATTTGCGACCGCATGCTGTGCGGGGTGCAGGACCGCTTCACCGAAGAGGAAATGACCAGGGTCATCGATGGTGCCGTAAGCATGTTTCTTGCCCGCTACGGCGTCGCAGAGCAACAGAGCCGCAGTCTTCGCTAGACGCAGCGGCTCAAGCGATCTCGAAAACCCCTTCGATCTCGACTGCGACCCCCAGCGGCAAGGACGGTGCGCCGACTGCCGCGCGCGCATGGCGTCCCGCTTCGCCAAAAACCGCCACCATGAGATCCGAGCATCCATTCACGACTTTCGGCTGATCGGTGAAATCCGGGGCGCAATTGACGAAACCAGTCAGCTTGACGACCCGCGTCACGCGTGTCAGGTCACCCCCGCAGGCGGCGCGCAACTGTGCAATCAGCGCCAGCCCGCAGGCGCGCGCTGCGGCAACCCCGGCTTCCAACTCAAGATCGCCACCAAGTTTGCCACAGATCAACCCGTCCGGGCCCGCGCTGATCTGGCCCGAGATGAAGACCAGCGGCCCGCTTTGAACATAAGGCACATAATTCGCCGCTGGCGCTGGCGCGTCAGGCAGGCTGAGGCCAAGCTCGGTCAAACGGGCTTCAATCGCATTTGTCATGGGTCATTGTCCTTTTTCACGCCGCGCCACCTTATGCGGGAAGTCGCAGCCAATACCAGCCCCTCAGAGAACAGATTTCCGAGGCTTTCGGCTGAATACCATCTTTTGCGAGGCCAGCTTCTCTGGCGGTCCTGTCCATGCATAAGCGAGCAGCGACGGTTCCTGATCCGCGACGGTGATGCGGTGCATTTGACCGGGCGGGTTGAAGATCATCGAGCCCGGCACATAGACCCCCTGATCGTTCTGCGACATCGCCCCGGACAGACAGATATAGCTTTCCGCAATCCCGTCATGGGCATGGGTCGGATAGATACAGCCCGGCGCAAACAGCACAAGACCAAGGATGATCTGATCACTGGGGACAGGTCCGCTAGGGCCTACCAGTTCCGCATAGGCATATTTCTGATCAAGTCCGCGCGGGACTTTTTCATAGCCATATTGCCAGGTCAGAACATCCTTCAGCCGGTCGATGCTGCGGATCACCCGGCTCATGGGAGTGTCGCGCCCCTGATCAAGCGCACGTTGCAGATGCGCTGTGACGGGTTTCAGCCCTGCGACCGGATCGCGCAAGGGTGGATTAGCCCGCAGAAGCGCCGTGATCTTTTCACGCACCAGTCGCTGATGCGCCCGGATTTTCGCGCTGCCACCTGCGGGGATCGTGCGATACATCTCGAGCACATCGCGCGCAAGATATCCCCAGGCAGGACGTTCAGACAAATGCGGGACGACAGAGGTTTGCTCCATCCTCGCTACCTGCCACGCGGATCGCAACCGCGCCCATCCGGGCGCGACATTGGCCCGACTGTCTGCGACAGATCACACGAGCCGCGAGACCTCGACCGCGGCGCGCACAAAATCGGCAAAGAGCGGATGCGGATCGAAAGGCTTGGATTTCAGCTCCGGGTGAAACTGGACACCGATAAACCAGGGATGCCCCTCATGCTCGACAATCTCGGGCAATTTGCCATCCGGCGACATGCCCGAGAAGCTCAGCCCCTTGCCCTCAAGCGCCTCCCGAAACCGCATGTCCACTTCATAGCGGTGGCGATGGCGTTCTTCGATCCGGGTGCTGCCATAAATCGCGGCCACGCGCGAGCCTTCCTTGAGTGTCGCCGAATAGGCCCCGAGCCGCATCGTGCCGCCCTTGTCATCGCCCAGCTTGCGCTCGATCTTGTGATTGCCCTGCACCCATTCCTTCAGGTGATAGACAACAGGCGTGAAGCGCTTCTTGCCGGCCTCATGATCGAATTCCTCTGACCCGGCATCGCCTATCCCGGCGAGACTGCGCGCAGCTTCGATCACCGCCATCTGCATGCCCAGACAAATCCCGAAATAGGGTATTTTCTTGGTCCGCGCGTAAGTGGCGGCGCGGATCTTGCCTTCCGTCCCACGCTCGCCGAAACCACCGGGCACAAGGATCGCGTGAAACCGCTCCAGATGCGGGCCGGGATCTTCGCTGTCAAACACGCCCGCATCGATCCATTCGACCTGCACCTTGACGCGATTGGCAATCCCGCCATGCACCAGCGCTTCCTTGATCGACTTGTAGGCGTCCTCGAGCTGCACATACTTGCCCACGATGGCGATCCGCACTGTGCCTTCTGGGTTCTTCAGCCGGTCATTCACGTCTTCCCAGCGCGTCAGATTGGGTCGCGGTGCAGGGTTGATGTCGAAAGCATCGAGCACCGCCTGATCCAGCCCTGCCGCGTGATAGGCCAGCGGCGCTTCATAGATCGAGGCCAGATCATAGGCGGGGATAACCGCCTCGGGGCGCACATTGCAGAACAGGGCGATTTTCTGGCGTTCCTTTTCGGGGATCGGCTGCTCGGAGCGGCAGACCAGCACATCAGGCGCGATGCCGATGCTCTGCAATTCCTTGACCGAATGCTGCGTGGGCTTGGTCTTCAACTCGCCCGAGGCCGCCAGATACGGAAGCAGCGTCAGATGCATGAAGATGCACTGCCCGCGCGGGCGCTCATGGCTGAACTGGCGGATCGCCTCGAAGAAGGGCAAACCTTCGATATCGCCCACTGTGCCGCCGATTTCGCAGAGCATGAAATCGACCTCATCCTCGCCAATAGCCAGGAAATCCTTGATCTCATTGGTGACATGCGGGATCACCTGAATGGTTTTGCCCAGGTAATCACCGCGCCGTTCCTTGTCGAGCACATTGGAATAGATCCGCCCCGAGGACACCGAATCAGTCTTGCGCGCGGCAACTCCGGTGAAGCGCTCGTAATGGCCCAGATCGAGATCGGTTTCTGCCCCGTCATCAGTGACGAAAACTTCGCCATGCTCGAACGGCGACATCGTGCCGGGATCGACATTCAGATAGGGGTCGAGCTTGCGCAGCCGCACCGTGAAGCCCCGCGCCTGCAACAAAGCACCAAGAGCCGCGGAAGCCAGCCCCTTGCCAAGCGATGACACCACGCCACCTGTGATGAAAATATACCGTGCCATGATCGCCGGACCCCCGTGACTGAACATATGCGGGTCAGCCATGCCAGAAGCAGCACCGACCATCACGGGGTTCAAGCCTTAGTCGAGATTGTTGAAAACCGCAAGATAGAGGGCGCGCGAAACCCGCGCCCGCTAGCTATTGTGAAGCCTGCTCAATCCGCCGGGGGCGGTGCCAAACTGTCATCCGCAGCAGGCGGCGGCAAAAGCCCGTCGCCAAGCGGCAGCGCCGGCAATTCGGGCGCGGGCGGTGGACTGGACACCCCGAGTCGGTCGAGCACAGATGTCGTCGCCGATTGCTGGGCCGCCATGATGGTGAGCGTCAGGGATGTCGCGATAAATGCGGCGGCAAGCGCCCAGGTGAGTTTCGCCATCGCAGTCAGTGGCGGACGCCCGGCGCTTGGATTGCCGTCACCGCCGCCAATGCCCAGCCCGCCCCCTTCGGAGCGCTGGAGCAGCACAACGCCAATCAGCACCAGCGCCAGCAGTAGATGGACAATCAGCACGACATTCTGCATCAGGACAACCCGTCTGTAAATTCTCCGCCTACTTAGGCCCTGTCCCGCCCTGTCGCAACCCCTGTTTCCGTGAAGATACGGGTGGCGCGGCGCAGGATTTCGGGTTTCACACCGCGCGCTGTGCCGCTACAAGTGCCGTCGGATTGCATTTCGCGAAGGGATACATGCATGGCCAATGTGGTCGTTGTCGGCGCTCAGTGGGGTGACGAAGGGAAAGGCAAGATCGTGGACTGGCTCTCGGAGCGCGCCGATGTCGTCGCGCGCTTTCAGGGGGGCCACAATGCCGGTCACACGCTGGTCATCGATGGCAAGGTCTACAAGCTGCACGCGCTGCCCTCGGGTGTGGTGCGGGGCGGCAAGCTGTCGGTCATCGGCAATGGCGTTGTGCTCGATCCCTGGCATTTGCTTCAGGAAATCGAGACGATCCGCTTTCAGGGTGTCGAAATCACCCCAGAGACGCTGATGATCGCAGAAAACACGCCCCTGATCCTGCCCTTCCATGGCGAACTGGACCGCGCGCGCGAAAACCAGAACGCGGTCGCCAAAATCGGCACGACCGGGCGCGGGATCGGTCCGTGCTATGAGGACAAGGTCGGTCGCCGCGTGATCCGCGTGGCCGATCTCGCGGATGATGCGACCCTGCAAACCCGCGTGGACCGCGCACTGGTCCACCACAACGCGCTACGCAACGGGCTGGGGCTGGCCCCCATCGACCGCGATGCACTTCTCGACAGCCTGCGCGCCATTGCACCGCAGATCCTGCAATATGCAGCACCGGTCTGGAAAGTGCTCAATGACAAGCGCAAGGCGGGCAAACGCATCCTCTTCGAGGGCGCACAGGGCGCACTTCTCGATGTGGATTTCGGGACATATCCCTATGTCACATCGTCCAATGTCATCGCCGGACAGGCCGCGACCGGTGTCGGCGTCGGACCCGGTGCGATTGATTTCGTGCTCGGCATCGTCAAGGCCTATACCACCCGCGTCGGCGAAGGCCCTTTCCCCACGGAACTCCATGACGCTGATGGCCAACGGCTGGGCGAGCGTGGGCATGAATTCGGCACCACCACAGGGCGCAAGCGGCGCTGCGGCTGGTTCGATGCCTGCCTTCTGCGCCAGACCTGCGCCACCTCGGGCGTCACAGGGATCGCCCTGACCAAACTCGACGTGCTTGACGGGTTCGAGGTGCTGAAAATCTGTGTGGGCTACGATCTTGACGGCCAACGGCTCGACTACCTGCCCACAGCCGCTGATCAACAAGCACGCTGCACCCCGATCTACGAGGAAATGCCGGGCTGGAAGGAGTCCACCGAGGGCGCGCGCAGCTGGGCCGACCTGCCTGCAAATGCCATCAAATATGTTCGCCGCGTCGAGGAGTTGATTGATTGTCCGGTTGCGCTACTTTCCACCTCACCTGAACGCGATGACACAATCCTGGTAACGGACCCGTTTGCAGACTGATGGCACTCTCATGGAAAGCTCGTAGACGCTGGGCGCTGTTTGCGCTTCTCGTGGCCCTGCCGCTCTATATCATTGTGGCGCTCAATATCGTTGTCCTGTTCGATCGGCCGCATTTTCTGATCGAATTTCTGATCTATGTCGGGCTCGGCATCCTCTGGGCCTTTCCGCTGAAGCGTATCTTCAAGGGGATCAGCCAACCTGACCCGGATGCTCCGCCAAAAGGCTAGAGGGGCGGGGACTGGAATAGCTGCACTTTCAGCCCGCCATGCGGCAGCAGCGGGCCGGGGGTCAGAGGCAGCCCGGTAGCCTGTGCAAGCTTGCGTTCGGACGTGACAAGCCCCACGCGCCAGCCCCGAAATTGCGCCTTCAGCACAGTGCCAAGGCTTGCATAAAGACCGAACAGCAGGTTGGCCGCGCCGATGCGCCCACCGTAAGGCGGGTTGATCATGATGAGGCCGGGGGCTGTGTCGGGCCGCGTCAGGGCGCTGATGGGCTGACAGGCGAAACGGGTGCAGTCCTGAACGCCCGCACGACCGGCGTTGGCCTCGGCATTGCGGACGGCGCCCTGATCGCGGTCAAAGCCCAGGAACTGCAGGGGTGCAGCATGCGGGCTGGGCGTGCGCATCTCGTCCCAGACCTTCGGATCAAAGCTCGCCAAGCGTTCAAAGGCAAAGCCACGATCGCGCCCCGGCGCAAGACCCATGGCGATCTCGGCCGCCTCGATCACGAAGGTGCCCGAACCGCACATCGGGTCAACGACCGGCTGGCTTCCATCATATCCCATCTGCCGCAGCAAAAGCGCCGCCATGGTTTCGCGCAGCGGGGCCTTTCCCGTCGCAAGCTTGTGGCCGCGCTTGTGCAGTCCTTCGCCGGACGTATCGAGCGAGAATGTCACCAGATCATCATCGATGCGCACCATCAAGCGCATCGCGGCCTTGGGATCGATTGGGGCCCCCAATGTCTCGGCAATAGCGCGCTCGATCCGCTGGGCCGCGGCGCCTTGGTGATAGATGCGCGAGCGCGTGCAGCTCACTTCGACCCGCAGGGGCAGGTCCGGGCGCAGCACATCCCCCCAAGGAAATTTCCGCGCCCGCTTGTCAAGCTGCGCCAGATGCATCGCCCGAAAACTGCCGATCCGCACCAACACCCGGCTCGCGCCGCGCAGCCAAAGATTGGCGCGCCAGATGTCAGGCCAGCGGCCCGAAGTCTCTACGCCACCGGGAACAGCGACCGGGTCAGGCAAGCTCAGGTCGCGGGCTTCTTCGGCCAATACAGGCTCCAGTCCCGGCAGACAGGCGAGGAAGATCGGAAAAGTCAAATCACTCATCGCGCTGCGATAGGAGGAAACGCGCCGCCAGACCAGTGAAAAAGCGCGTTACGCATGGCAAGCCGGCATGGACCGTGATTTGCGCGCCCAAACAGACCGCGGTTATTCACGCCTCAGCCGGCCAGCGCATCCATACGTTTGGCAAGTGTCACATCAAGATCCGACAGCCCACCCACATCATGTGTGGTCAGCACCACCTCAACCGTCTTGTAGACATTCGACCATTCGGGATGGTGATTCAACTTCTCGGCCACGAGCGCCACCTTGCTCATCCAGCCGAAGGCCTCGATGAAATTGGCAAAGACAAATTCCTTGGCAATGGCATCCCGGCCCTCGACCATCGCCCAGCCGCCTTGCAGAAGCTGGTCCAGAGCCGCGCGGTCGGTCAGTTTCTCAGCCATGTGATCCTCCGTCAGATTTGCGAAACGGCGCGAATTCCGCCAGCGTATGCATTTCATGCGCAATCGCGCGCCCTTCCTGATCAAGGTAGCGCGCGACGGCCTGATGAAAGCCGCGCTCAGGAAAATAGTGTAACGAATGCACTTGGGACGGCAGATATCCGCGCGCGAGCTTGTGCATTCCCTGCGCCCCAGCCTCGACCCGCGCCACCCGCCGCGAGATCGCAAAATCCATCGCCTGATAATAGCACAGCTCGAAATGCAGACAGGGATGGTCCTCAATACAGCCCCAGTAACGCCCGAAAATCGTCTCGCGCCCGATGAAATTCAGCGCCCCGGCCACTGGTCGGCCATCGCGCTCGGCCAGCACCAGAAGGACATCATCGCGCATGGTCTGATGCACCAGATCGAAAAACCCGCGCGTCAGATAGGGCGTGCCCCATTTGCGTGCGCCCGTATCCTGATAGAACGCCCAGAACGCATCCCAATGTGCAGGCTGCAAATCATCGCCGGTCACTTGACGGATCGTCCCGCCAAATCCTTGCGCTGTCGCGCGCTCCTTGCGGATCATCTTGCGCTTGCGAGAAGACAGCGCTGCGAGAAACCCGTCAAAGCTCGCATAGCCAGGGTTTTCCCAGTGGAATTGCTCGGTGATACGATGCAAGAAACCATGCGCCGTCGCGCACTCAGCCTCCTGCTGCGTGCAAAAGGTCACATGCGCCGAGGACAAATGGTTCTCGGCAGCCGTGGCGGCCATCGCTTCGAGCATTGCGGCCGTGCCAGCATCTTCAAACCCCGGCCGGCACAGAAACCGACGCCCGGTCGCGGGCGTGAAGGGCACGGCCACCTGCAATTTAGGATAGTAACGCCCGCCTGCGCGCGCGTAAGCCTGCGCAAATGCGTGATCAAAGATATACTCGCCTTGGGAGTGAGATTTCACATACATCGGTGCGGCGGCCACCAACTGCCCGCCCTGATGCACCAGCAGATAGCGCGGCTCCCACCCGCTGCGCGCGCCCACCGATCCAGAGTGTTCAAGCGCGCGCAGAAATCGATGCGTTGTGAACGGGTCAAGTGGCGGCTGCGCGCCACCGGGATTGGCGCAGGCATCCCAGTCAGATGCCGCGACCTGCCCCAAATCGCTGATCAGCGAGATCTGGAGCGCGCAGCCATCCATCACATCGCCGCCAGCAAAGCTTCGCCTGCCGAAACCTCACAGGTGCCGGGGCTTTCCTCGACATTCAGGATTGAAACCACGCCATCCTCGACCAGCATCGCATAACGCTTCGAGCGCCCCATCAGCCCCACAGGTGGCGCGTCGAAATCCATGCCGATGGCCTTGGTGAACGCGCCCGTACCATCCGCGAGCAGCGTCAGCCCCGCCTCACCTGCCCCCGTCGCCTCACCCCAGGCCTTCATGACGAAAGGATCATTGACTGACACGCAAATGATTTCATCCACCCCTTTGGCGATGAATGCGTCCTTCGAGCGGATGAAACTCGGCACATGCGCAGAGTGACAGGTCGGGGTGAACGCGCCCGGCACGGCAAAGATAACCACCTTGCGCCCGGCTGTCAGACCAGCAAGCTCCACTTGTTCCGGCCCCTCGCCCCCCATGCGTGAAAATGTCGCCGCAGGCAGATTGTCCCCGATCTTGATCGTCATCTTGGCTCCTCGTCTTGTTTTGGTTACTTGTGCGGTCAACATAGTACCTGACGCAGCACTGGCCAGAGGGAACAAGGTCGAATGAAAACAATCGCCGTGATCGGCGCGGGACAGGCCGGGGCCGCGCTGGTGGCCAAATTGCGTGCGCTCGGATTTGACGGGGAACTCGTGCTGATCGGGGAAGAATCGGTGCCCCCCTACCAGCGTCCGCCGCTGTCGAAAGCCTATCTGCTGGGCGAAATGGCGCTTGAGCGCCTTTTCCTGCGCCCAGAGAGTTTCTACCATGACCAGAACATCTCTCTGCGCCTGCACACCCGCGTCGAGGGCATTGATCCGCTCGCGCGCAGGATCCACTTCGGCGATGCGCAGCTTGGCTATGACGCGCTGGCGCTGACAACAGGCTCGACGCCCCGCCGCCTGCCTGCCGAGATCGGTGGCGCCCGTCGGGGGGTGCATGTTGTCCGGGATCTTGCGGATGTTGACGCGATGACCCCGGAATTCCAGCCTGGTCGCCGCGTGGTGATTGTGGGTGGGGGCTATATCGGTCTGGAAGCGGCAGCCGTCGCCGCGAAAAAAGGGCTTGATGTCACTGTCCTGGAGATGGCGCCACGCATCCTCAGCCGCGTGGCCTGTGCGCAGACTGCAAATGCGATCCGCGCGCTCCACGCCGCGCATGGCGTGCGCATCCTGGAGGGCACTGGTCTGGAGCGCATCGAGGGCACAGAGCGCGTAGCAGCGGTCAGACTCGCGGATGGCACGCAACTCACCGCTGATTTCGTGATCGCCGGGATCGGCATTCTGCCGGCCACAGCGCTGGCCGAGGCAGCGGGGCTGGCCATCGACAACGGCATTCGCACCGATGCGCAGGGCCGCACCTCGGACCCCCATATATGGGCGGCAGGCGATTGCGCCTCCTTCCCCTGGCAGGGCGAGCGCTTGCGACTGGAATCGGTGCAAAACGCGATCGAGCAAGCCGAACTGGTGGCCGCCAACATGCTGGGTGCGGCCAAACCCTATGTGCCTGTGCCTTGGTTCTGGTCAGATCAATATGACCTCAAACTCCAGATCGCGGGCCTGAATACCGGCTTTGACCGCCTGTTGGTGCGCGAAGCCGAAGCGCGCAGCCACTGGTATTTCAAGGGCGAGCGTTTCCTGGCGGTCGATGCGCTGGGAGACCCGCGTGCCTTCATGGTCGCGAAACGCCTGCTGGAACAAGGTCGCAACCCGGACCCCGAAATCCTGATGGATCCGGCAAGTGACCTCAAGATGCTGTTGCGGCCATGAGAATCATCGGCGGCCAAGCGCGCGGCCTGAGGCTCGCAGATCTCGGCAGTGGTGATGCGCAGGCTCATCTGCGGCCAACTTCGGACCGGGTGCGCGAGGCGCTTTTCAACCTGCTGATCAACAGCCAGAACCTGTCGCTTGAGGGGCGGCGCGTCCTGGATCTCTTCGCGGGCACAGGTGCGCTGGGTCTCGAAGCCCTGTCACGCGGGGCCGCCCATTGCACCTTCGTCGATGATGGCGCGATCGCCCGCGCGCTTCTGCGGGAAAACATCGCGAAGATGCGGGCAATGGGCGTGACCCGCGTCTTCCGTCGCGATGCAACCGCCCTGGGCGAGAATCGCGGGCCGCGTTTCGATCTGATCTTTCTTGACCCGCCCTATGGCAAAGCGCTGGGTGTACCGGCCCTGGCCTCGGCTGTTGCAGGCGGCTGGCTCGCCCCGACCGCGCGCATCGTCTGGGAAGAGGCCAGCCCTCAACCCCCACCCGCAGGGTTCACACTCATCGACCAGCGCCGCTATGGCGAGACCTGGGTCACCATTCTCGAACAGGAGCCTTCCGATGTCTGATCTCGCGCAGCGTCCGGCGCTCGTCATCCTTGATTGTGACGGGGTGGTGGTCGATAGTGAAACGCTCACAAACCAGATGATACGGGACGAACTGGCCGAGCATGGCCTCGACCTTCCACTTTCCGAGATCATGTCGCTCTTTGTCGGAGGAACGATCGCAGGACTGGCAGAACAAGCACGCAAGATGGGCGCAGGTCTTCCGACAGACTGGGTCGAGACATTCTATCCGCGACTTTGCGCCCATCTGGCCCAAGGAACACCCCTGATCCCGGGCATCGTGACCGTGTTGGACCAGCTCGACGCCTGTGAAATCCCCTATTGCGTGGCCTCCAATGGTCGCCATGCCAAGTTGGCCGCCACGCTCGGCCAGCATCCAGCGGTGCTCGAACGGCTGCGAGGGCATATCTGGGCGGCACAGGATGTCGCCAGACCCAAACCTGCGCCTGACCTCTTTCTTCATGCCGCAAGACAGATGGGCCACGCACCGGAACACTGCGTCGTGATCGAAGATAGTCCCAATGGCGCACGCGCCGCCCAGGCAGCCGGGATGCGCTGCTTCGGTTACGCGCCCGACCGCAATGGCGAAAAACTCAGAGCCGAAGGCGCTTGCGTTTTTCATGACATGGCAGGTCTTCCCCGCCTGCTGCGGCTCTGACTTCATCCTTGTAAAAATATCCCGGGAGCGCGAGGGCAGCGCCCTCGCACCCTTGCTCTGGGCTGATCACTGCGCCAGCGCACGCGCACCCGCAATCGTCAGCGCCGGCGACAAGGCATCCGGGTCGAGCACCAGCTCGATGACAGCCGGCAGATTTGCGGCCTGCGCACGTGAAAAAGCTGCCGCAAAATCTTCTGTCCGCTCCACACGCTCGCCATATGCGCCATAAGCGCGCGCGAGTGCTGCATAATCAGGGTTGAACATCTGCGTGCCACTCACGCGCCCCGGATAGGTCTTTTCCTGATGCATGCGGATGGTGCCATATTGGCCGTTATTGCACACGATCACCACGACATTCGCATCATATTGCCGCGCTGTGGACAATTCGTTCAACGTCATCTGAAAGCATCCGTCCCCCGCGAAACAGATCACCGGACGTTCTGGATGCTGCAGCTTCGCAGAAATCGCCGCTGGAAATCCGTAGCCCATCGAGCCCGATGTCGGGGCGAGGTGGCCGGGGAAGGCGCGCGCACGCAGGTAGCGATGCAGGAAGGCCGCGTAATTTCCCGCGCCATTGGTAATGATCGCCTCTTCGGGCAGTAGATCCGACAGTTCGGCAATCACCTGTTCGAGCTTGACCGCACCCGGTGTCTCACGCGGGCGCACCCAATCGAGATAATCCTCCCTCGCGGCTTTCGTCCATTCAGACCAATCGGGATGCGCCGGCGCGTCGCGTGCGGCCAGCTTCAGGATCACATCGACGGCAGGCGCGGCCAGCCCCAGATCGGGTCGGAACACCCGGCCAAGCTCGTCAGGGTCAGGGTGAACATGAATGATCTTCTTGCCCGGCGCAGCCGGATCGACCAGTTCATAGCCACCAGTGACAATATCGCCAAGACGCGAGCCCAGAACCAGCAGACAGTCAGCCTCGCGAAGGCGCTGCGCCAGCTTGGGGTTCATGCCGACGGCCAGATCCCCCGCGTAATTGGGGTGCAGATTGTCCATCCGGTCCATCCGCCGGAACGTTGCGCAGACCGGCAGGTCAAACGCCTCGGCGAACTGGCCAAGCCCCAGCGCCGCGTCGCGCGACCAGACCGAGCCTCCTGCGATCACCAAAGGGCGCTGGGCTTCGCACAGAATGTCAAGCACAGCATCAAGTTGTTCGGAACAGACGGCAGGCGGCGTCGGCGCGACCGGGGGCAGATCGGGCACATCGACCCGCGCCGAGAGGATATTCTCGGGCAAGGCCAGCACCACCGGCCCGGGCCGCCCGGAGCATGCCAGATGGAAGGCACGGCTCAGATATTCCGGCAGACGTTCCGTATGGTCGATCTCGGCAGCCCATTTCGCCAAGGGCTTGAAGAACTCGCGATAATTGACTTCCTGAAACGCTTCGCGGTCGCGGTGGCGATTGTCGATCTGGCCCACGAACATGATCAGCGGTGTCGAATCCTGCCGCGCGACATGGATGCCCGCGCTTGCGTTGCTCGCCCCTGGTCCGCGCGTCACAAAGACGATCCCCGGCTCACCGGTCAGCTTGGCATGCGCCTCGGCCATCATGGCACCCCCCCCTTCATGACGGCAGACGATATTCTCGATGCCCGAGTCGTAAAGCCCGTCGAGTGCGGCCAGAAAGCTTTCGCCAGGAACGGAGAATACCCGCCGCACGCCTTGCGCTTTCAGGTGATCGACCAGAATTTGTCCGCCATGTCGCATGCCCATCTATCAATGCCTCTCTCGCCAGGACTGTTTCCGACAATCCAACCCACGGGGATTGTCTTTTGTTCCACATAAGATAGCTCTGACATGAAAAGCAAAGAGGAACCAGAATGTCAGATTTGAAACTTGTCGGTCTCTGCGGGTCATTGCGCCGCGAGTCGTGGAACCGCAAATTGTTGCACGCCGCGCGGGACGCCTTTGGCCCGGCGGAGTTTACCGAAGGCAATCTGCGCCTGCCCCTGTTCGATGAAGACCTGGAAGCCGAAGGCATCCCGACCGAGGTCACAGTACTGAAAGACCAGATCAAGGCGGCAGATGCCGTTATCATCGCCTGCCCCGAATACAACAAGGCCCCGCCGGGGGTTTTGAAAAACGCGCTCGACTGGCTGAGCCGGGGCGGCCATCCCTGGGCCGACAAGCCTGTGGCCATCATGTCCGCTGCGGCAGGGCGTGCAGGCGGGGAACGCACGCAATTCGCGCTGCGCCTGATGATGGTCGCATTTCAGCCGCATATTTTGCAGGGCCCGGAGGTGATGATAGCACAGCCCGCCAAAGCCTTCGACGACAGCGGGGCGCTCAGTGACGAAACCGCCAAGAAGCTTGTCGCGGATCTGATGGCGAAACTGCGCGAGGCGGCACAAGCGCGGGCTTGAGGGCTTGGCGCGGGGCGCGCGGCTTCCTATACCTGAGACCCATGGAATTCAGCTTGTGAAGGAACGCGCCCATGCCCAACCCTACTGCTGCGATGCTGGTCATCGGTGACGAGATCCTCTCGGGCCGGACCCGCGACGCAAATATGCATTTCCTCGCCGGGCAGCTCGCGTCGCGTGGGATAGACCTGTGCGAAGTGCGGATCGTGTCGGATGTCCATGATCGGATCGTGGCCGCACTGAATGATCTGCGCGCGGCCTATGATCACGTCTTCACCTCTGGCGGGATCGGGCCCACGCATGATGACATCACTGCAGATGCCGTCGCAGCTGCGTTCGGGGTCAAACTCGACATCCGTGACGACGCGCGGGCGATCCTCGCAGAGCATTATGCCCGCACCGGGCTGGAGCTGAACGCGGCGCGGCTGCGCATGGCGCGTATTCCCGAGGGCGCCTGCCTGATCGACAATCCAGTCTCGAGCGCGCCGGGCTTCAGTCTGGGGAATGTGCATGTCATGGCGGGCGTGCCTGCCGTGTTTCAGGCGATGGTCGCGGCCTGCCTGCCGGGGCTTGCAGCAGGATCTGCGCTTTTCAGCCAGTCACTGACCATCCAGCGCGGCGAAGGTGAAATCGCGGCGGATCTCAAAGCGCTGGCAGACGCCTATCCCGACCTTTCGATCGGCTGCTACCCGTTTGAACGTGACGGGGGCTACGGCGCGACCGTGGTCGTTCGCGGCGCGGACAAGGGGCG
>SKIM01000119.1 GCA_007116445.1 Natronohydrobacter sp. | reverse complement strand
GGCCTACGGGGCGCGGGCGATCTCCGAGGGCGGCTACCAGTCGATCCCCAAGGTGGTGTTTCCGGGTGGCGCGCTGCTGGGATGTTCGGCGGGGCTGGTGAACGTGCCGCGCATCAAGGGCAATCACAATGCGATGCTGTCGGGCAAGGCCGCAGCCGAAGCCGCCTTTGCTGCCATCAAGGCGGGCCGCGCGGGCGATGAGCTGACCGCCTATGAGCAGGAATTGCGCAATGGCCCGGTCGGGCGCGACCTGAAGAAAGTGCGCAATGTCAAACCCATGTGGTCGAAATACGGCATGATGCCTTCGCTTGCGCTGGGCGGGCTTGATATGTGGACCAACACGATTGGCCTGTCGGTCTTTGGCACCATGGGTCATGGCAAGACCGACGCCGCCGCGACCGGCGAGGCCAAGAAGCACAAGCCCATCGACTACCCCAAATCCGATGGCAAGCTCAGTTTCGACCGGCTGACGAATGTGGCCTATTCCTTCACCAACCATGAGGAAAGTCAGCCGGCGCATCTGACGCTGAAAGACCCTGCGATCCCGATCCGCGTCAACCTGCCCAAATATGCCGAACCCGCGCAGCGCTATTGCCCGGCGGGCGTCTACGAAGTGGTCGAGGAAGAGGGCAAGGATCCGCGCTTCGTGATCAATTTCCAGAACTGCGTGCATTGCAAGACCTGCGACATCAAGGATCCCAGCCAGAATATCCACTGGGTCACGCCGCAGGGGGGGGACGGGCCGAACTATCCCAATATGTGACCGGTAGGCTCGCGCAGGTTTGTGATGCAGGGTGATTGCCACCCTGTGCGCCACGCCCTACTGTCACCTCATGCAGATCATTCGGAGCGCCCCCCTCGTGTCATCTCCCTGCCGCCGTCTTGTCACCCACGCAGCCGTTGCGGCCTTGCTCGCTCTGGGCCCGCTGGCCCCGGCAGCAGGACAGGCTCAGACCGAATTTGAGCCCGGCTTTTCCGCAGCCTTTCTGTCCGGGCGTGTGGCGGCGGGCGCAAATGATTTTGCGCAAATGGCCCAGAGCTATGACATTGCGCTGCACAGCGACCCCGAGAATCCCGGTTTTCTGGAACTCGCGATGCAGGGCCATGTCATGAGCGGGAATTTCGACCGCGCAGCAGAACTGGCGGCCCGCTCGATGGCGCATGGTGCCGCCAGTCAGGTCGCGGCTGTGATCCTGCAGGCGGATGAATTCCGGCGCGGCGCCTATGAGGCCGCCAGCGCCGCGATCAGCGACGGGCGGCGCACCGGGCCGCTGAGCGATGCGATGGCGGTCGCCTGGGCGCAGGTGGGCCAAGGCCGGATGAGCGATGCGCTCGAGGCCTTTGACAGTGCGATTGACGAACGCGCGGAACTGGCCCCTTTCGCGCTGTTCCACAAGGCAATGGCGCTGGCCGTGGCGGGGGATATGGAGCAGGCCGCCGAGATTCTGCGCGGCGAAGATCACGGGCCGGTGAACCTGTCTCGGCGCGGTGTCCTCGCGCAGATGACGATCCTCTCGCAGTTGGGGCTGTTTGACGAGGCGATTGCACTGTCAGTGGCGATCTTCGGCAATGCGCCCGATGAGGATGTCGCCGAACTGGTCGCGGAACTGGAAGCCGGGCGCGCAGTGCCCTTCACCACGGTTCGTTCGGCGCGCGACGGCATGGCCGAGGCCTATTTCACCCTCGCAGGTGCCCTGATCGGCGAACGCGGGGATTGGCAGCCGATCATCTACGCCCAGCTAGCCCTTGCGCTGAACCCCGAACATGGCGATGCGATCCTGCTGACCGGGCAACTGATGGAGCGCGCCGAACAATTCGCGCTGGCCGATCAGGTCTATGCGATGATGCCCGCCGATCACCCCCAGGCGCTGGCCGCTGAATTGGGCCGCGCCAATGCGCTGTTTCAATCCGGCGCGACAGAGGACGCCATCGCGCGTCTTGAAGCGCTGGCGCGGGAGCGCAGCGAATCCGTGCTCGTGGCCAGCACGCTGGGCGACATGCTGCGCCGCGAAGAGCGCTTCGCCGAAGCTGTCGAAGCCTATGACCGCGCCATCGCGCTGATCGACGAGATCGAGGAACGCCACTGGGTTCTGCTTTACACCCGCGCCATTGCCCTCGAGCGGGTGGGCAATTGGGACCGCGCCGAGCCGGAATTCCGCCGGGTGCTGGAATTCGTGCCGGATGAACCGCAGGTTCTCAATTACCTCGGCTATTCGCTGATCGAAAAGCGCACCAATCTCGATGAAGCGCTCGACATGATCGAACGCGCGGTCGAAGGCGAGCCTGACAGCGGTTACATCACCGACTCGCTGGGCTGGGCCTATTATCGTCTGGGGCGCTTTGACGAAGCCGTGCCGGTCATGGAGCGCGCGGTCGAACTTCTGCCCCGTGATCCGATCCTGAACGATCATCTGGGCGATGTCTATTACGCTGTCGGTCGCGAGCGCGAAGCGCGCTTCCAGTGGCGCCGCGCGCTGTCTTTCGGGCCGCATCCCGATCTCGATATGGACCTGGTGCGGCGCAAACTGGAAATCGGCAAGGACGCGGCATTGGAAGAATTCGGCGTCACGCAATGACGCCCAGAGAGCCCGCGCCGGCCAAGGTCAATCTGTGCCTGCATGTCACGGGGCGCCGCGCGGATGGCTATCATCTGCTTGATTCGCTGGTGGTGTTCACCGAGATGGGCGATCGCTTGTCGCTCCGCCCGCTTGCGGGCCTGTCCCTGTCGATCGCCGGACCGGAAGCCAAGGGCCTGACTGCGGGCAGCGACAATCTCGTGCTGCGGGCGGCGCGGCTGATGGGGGCCAGCGACCTCGCGCTGACACTCGACAAGCGGCTGCCGCTGGCTTCGGGCATCGGGGGCGGGTCGTCGGATGCCGCAGCCTGTCTGCGGCTTCTGATGCGCGAAACCGGCGCGCCCTGTCCCGGCCCGGCGGCGATTTTGTCTCTGGGTGCGGATGTGCCTGTCTGTCTGGACCCGCGCCCAGCGCGGATGCGTGGGATTGGCGAGCGTCTGGATCCTGTGCCACCCCTGCCGCCGCTCTGGATGGTTCTGGTCAATCCGCGCGTGGAAGTGCCGACGCCGCAGGTTTTCAAGGCGCTCGGCGCCCCGGACAATCCGCCTCTGCCGGACATCTTGCCCGAATGGCCCGATGCGTCCGCCTTCCTCGACTGGCTGGCTATGCAGCGCAACGATCTGCAAGCCCCCGCCATCGCCATCGCACCTGTCATTGCCACAGTGCTCGATGCGATCAGCGCCGCGCCCGATTGCGCCCTGGCGCGGATGTCAGGGTCTGGTGCGACCTGTTTCGGGCTGTTTGCGCGTGAAGCCGCCGCTCAGACCGCAGCCCGCGCCATCGCTGAGGAGCACCCCGGCTGGTGGTGCGTGGCCACAGCGCTCAGAGCCGCGCCTGATCAGTAAAGTCGCGCTAGTACAGCCGGGCCACGACGTAATCGGACAGATCGCTAAGCATCTCGCGCAGCGGATGATCGGGCAGCACGGACAGCGCGTCTTTTGCGCGACTGGCCCAGTCCAGCGCTTCCGCGCGCGTGCTCTCCAGCGTGCCGTGGCGCGTCATCAGCTCCAGCGCATGGTCCAGATCACCGTCGCGCTGCTCATTGCGCGAAATCACCCGCTCCCAGAAAGCGCGCTCCTGCGCATCCGCCGCTGCAATCGCGCGGATCACCGGCAGCGTCGGCTTGCCTTCGCGGAAATCATCCCCGATGGTCTTGCCGATGGCCGCACCGCCTGCGCCGTAATCGAGATAGTCATCGACCATCTGGAAGCTGACACCCAGCGCGTCGCCATAGTCGAAAAGCGCCTTAACCTGCGCTTCCGGCGCGCCTGCGAGCACTGCGCCTGCTTCGGTCGCCGCTGAAAACAGCGCCGCTGTCTTGCCACGGATCACGCGCAGATATTGATCTTCGGTCGTGTCGATATTCTGCGCGGTGCTCAGTTGCAGCACCTCGCCTTCGGCAATCGTGGCCGAGGCATTGGACAGAATGTCCAGCACGCGCAGCGAGCCACATTCCACCATCAACTGAAACGCCCGCGCAAACAGATAATCGCCCACCAGCACCGAAGACTTGTTATCCCAGAGCAGATTCGCCGTCGCGCGCCCGCGCCGCTCATGGCTTTCATCGACCACATCATCATGCAGCAGGGTGGCCGTATGGATAAATTCGACAGTGGCCGCCAGATGATAGTGAAAACCGCCCTGATAGGCGCACAAATGCGATGCGGCCAGCACCAGCATCGGCCGGATGCGCTTGCCCCCGGCCTCAACCAGATGGGCTGTGACTTCGGGGATGCGCGGCGCATGTTCCGACGCCATCCGCGCGCGGATCAGCCCATCGACCTGCGCCAGATCATCCTTCAGAAAGTCGGCAAGGCGGTCATGCGGGGCATGGGCCTCATGTGATGGGGTCATCCGGTTCATCGCGTCCTGTCTCGACAAACTGTCGTTCTACGAAGTAGCTTGCTGATCATGAAGGAACTGCTGCGCACCACCAATGTGACAATCATACCCTACGCCACAGCCCTGCTTCAGGGAGAAGGTATAGAGGTGTTTGATATCGACGTCCATATGCACACCATCGAATCGACCTTGGGCATGATGCCGCGGCGGTTGATGGTGCGGCGCGAGGATCATTTCCTTGCCGTGTCGATCCTGCGCGAAAACGGCATTCCGCTGCATGACTGAGGATGTCACGAGCGATGCCTTTCTGGACGGGCGGGTGATGATCTGCCAGCCGCGCAAGGGCTACCGCGCGGCGACCGACCCGGTGTTTCTGGCGGCCTCGGTCCCGGCGCGTCCGGGCGCGCATGTGCTGGAACTGGGCTGCGGTGTGGGTGTCGCGGCACTCTGCCTTGCGGCGCGTGTGCCGGGGCTTGATCTGACAGGGGTCGAGCTGCAGCCTGATTACGCCGCACTTGCGCGCATCAATGCGCAGAGAAACCGCGCCACGCTGTCAGTGATCGAAGCCGATCTCGCCGCGCTGCCCGCTGATCTGCGCGCCCGGCGTTTCGATCATGTGGTTGCCAATCCGCCCTATTACGCGACCGCCACGCCGCCTGCGCAGGATGCTGGCCGCGACCGCGCATTGCGCGAGGCCACACCGCTCGCGACATGGCTCGATGTGGCGCTGCGCCGCTGTCGCGATGGCGGCCATGTCAGCATCATCCATCTGGCCGAGCGGCTGCCCGACCTGCTGGCAGGGCTTGCGCCGCGCGCGTCCTGCATGGTGCTGCCGCTCGCCGCGCGGGCCGGGCGTCCGGCGCGGCGCGTCATCGTGCAGGCGCGCAAGGGTGGGCGCGCGCCGATGGTGCTGCTGCCGCCGCTGATCATCCATCAAGGCGACAGCCATCCCGGTGATGGTGAATTTTTCACCGATCGCGTCCGCGCGCTCATGCGCGACGCAGGCGCGCTCGACCTTGCTGCCATGGCCCGTGCCTAGCTTCGCGCCTGAGCCCTTGCCGCGCCGCGCCTGACAGGGCATAGAGCTGCCGATGGCCCGCCAACTCGATTATGCAACCCTCCGCGAGATCTTCCGCCGCTTCCACGCGGCTGACCCTGAACCCGAGGGCGAGCTGGAGCATGTCAACGTCTATACGCTGGTCGTCGCTGTGGCCTTGTCTGCACAGGCGACGGATGTCGGCGTCAATCGCGCCACGCGCGGGCTGTTTGCGGTGGCGGACACGCCTGAAAAGATGCTCGCTTTGGGCGAAGAAGGTGTCACCCAGCATATCAAGACCATCGGGCTGTTTCGCAACAAGGCGAAGAATGTCATCAAGCTCAGCCGCATATTGGTCGAGCAATATGGCGGCGAAGTGCCGTCATCGCGCGCGGCGCTGCAATCCTTGCCCGGTGTCGGGCGCAAGACCGCGAATGTGGTGCTGAACATGTGGTGGCGCATGCCCGCGCAGG
>SKIM01000261.1 GCA_007116445.1 Natronohydrobacter sp. | reverse complement strand
TCGCGGCGGATCTCAAAGCGCTGGCAGACGCCTATCCCGACCTTTCGATCGGCTGCTACCCGTTTGAACGTGACGGGGGCTACGGCGCGACCGTGGTCGTTCGCGGCGCGGACAAGGGGCGGGTGGACGCAGCGCTCGTCGCTCTGGCAGAGACCTTCCCCGAGGCCTGTGCATGAGCGTGCCCGCACCGGCGCAGCTGATGGCCGCGCTGGAGGCGACATGGCCTGCGGCCGCGACAAATGATATCTATGGCTGGCGCCTGCGCGATAGCTCCGGTGCCGGAAAACGTGTCTCTGCAGCCCGCGCGCTCGTGCCGGAAGCAGAGGTCACGCATGCCGAAATGGCGATGCAAGCCGCTGGTGCACGCCCGCTCTTTCAACTGACCCCGGATGAGGGGGCGCTGGATCAGGCGCTCGCTGCGCGGGGCTATGCGCGGCGCGATCCGACACTGCTGTATCTGGCCCCGATTGACACCATCGCGCAGAAGCCGCCGCCTGTGCGCCTCTTTGATATCTGGCCGCCGCTGGCGATCATGCGCGAGATCTGGGCCGAAGGCGGGATCGGCCCTGCGCGTCAGAGGGTCATGGACCGCGCGCCCGCACCCAAGACCGCGCTGATAGCAAGGATTGACGATCGCGCCTCTGGTGTAGGTTTTGTGGCGATCCATGACGGGATCGCGATGCTTCACGCGGTCGAAGTGGCGCCGCGTGCCCGGCGCAAGGGGGTCGCGCGCATGCTCTTGCGCGGCGCGGGGGCCTGGGCGCAAGCGCAAGGGGCAGCCTGGATGGCGCTCGCTGTGACCGAGGCAAATTCCGGCGCCTGCGCGCTCTACGAGAGTTTGGGTTTCCGCGTCGCAGGGCGCTACCATTACCGCGAGAAAGAATGAGACATGACGGAGCCTGTCACGAAACTCGACCTGCGCGCGGTCACGCCCTTGCCCGATCGGATCGAGAAATACCTAGCGGTCTGCGAAGAGAAGCTGGGTCTGGTGCCGAATGTCCTGCGTGCCTATCTTTTCGATATCGCGAAATTCGACGCGTTTACAGGCATGTATAACGATTTGATGCTGGGCGAGAGCGGATTGAGCAAGCTTGAGCGCGAAATGATCGCGGTGGTGGTCTCCTCGATCAATCGCTGCTGGTATTGTCAGGTCGCCCATGGTGCCGCAGTCCGGGAATTGTCAGGCGACCCCGCGCTTGGCGAGGCGATGGTGATGAATTATCGCGCAGCCCCCCTCGATGCGCGCCAGCGTGCCATGCTCGATTTCGCAGCGCTTGTGACCGAGGCGAGCGACACTGTCCGCGAAGCGGATCGCGCGGCGTTGCGTGTGCATGGTTTTTCGGACCGCGATATTTTCGATATCATCGCGGTGGTGGGGTTCTTTTCGATGTCGAACCGAATTGCTTCGGCCACTGGAATGGAACCAAACCCGGATTACCACGCAATTGCGCGCTGAGGCGCAAGCGGCGCTTGGAGGGCGGCTGCCCTCCAAACCACCCGCCTCAAGGGGGGCACGCCCCCCTTGAGAAACCCTGTGGATATTTGGGCAAGGATGAAAGCCTCAGGCGCGGTCGAACAGCCCCGTCAGCGCGCGCGACATGATATTGCTGGTGCGAGGCCGTGGCAGGGCATGAAAGGGCAAAGGGCGGCAGACCTCAATCGCGGCGATGCCAAGTCTTGCCGTCAAGGCACCGTTGACGATGCCTTCGCCAAAGCGGCGGGACAGTTTCGAGACCAGCCCGCCTGATGCGACCGAGCCGATCATGTCCTCGCCCACGGCGACTGCCCCTGTGGCGAGCAGATGGGTGATCACACCGCGCATCAACCGCAGGCTGCCCAGAGTGCCCGCGCGGCCGCCATAGAGTTCGGCCACGCGCCGGATCATGCGCAGATTGGTGATGAGCGCGGCCAGAACATCCACGAGCGCGAGCGGCAACATCGCGGTCAGGAGTGCCACCTGACGCGCGGCGGCTTCTACCTCTCGACGGGCCGCGTCATCCAGTGGCGCGAGCAGCACCGTCTCGGTCAGATCGAGCAGGCCCTGAGCATCGAGCTGGTCCGGGGCCAGCTCAGCCAGATGATCGCGCGGCCAATGCATCTCAGGACGTGGGGTATACAGATCTGACAGCGCGGCCATGAGCTGCGCGCTTGCGGCACGGTCGGATGTGCTGCGCGCCAACTCTGCTTGTATCCGCAAGCTGTCGATCTGGCGCAAGCGGCGGAAGCCCGCCCATTCGCGCAGGCTGAAAGCGAGGGTTGCGACGGCAATCACGACCAGAAGGCCGAGCGCCAGATAGCCAAGCGCTGCGTTTCGCACAACCAGTCCTGTGACGAAATCCCATGCGGTAACGGATATCGCAAGCATCACAAACGCGGACAACGCAGATAGTCCCAACCGCGAGAAGAGGGACATGCGCCGCCGCGAAACCTGGAGCGCGCGCATCATCGCACGGCCCTCGGGAAGCGCATCTGGTGGCGCGACGGCGGCTCCGGGATCGATGCCGGGCTGATCGTCAAGCTCGAACAGGAAGGGTTTGCGCACGCTCATCGCAGCAAGTCTCCGATCAGGAATTCCGCTGCCCCATCCAGCCGGATATGCGGCAAACCATCGCCAGAGGCTCGTTTCAGCACAGCAGGGGCGAATCGCATGATCTGGTAATCAGCATCGAGCCATTGTGCCGCCCCGTCGCGCGCCGGGCCAATCAGTTGCATCGGGTCTTCGGGCAGATCGCCTGCGAAAAACGCAGCCTGCCGCCCGGTTTCCAGCAGCCGCCCGCGCACGCAATCGAACCGCGCGCCGCCGCGCTGATGTTCTTCCTCGACAGTAGCGCGCAGGGCGGCGATGGCCATGGCTTCGGTCCGCGCCCCGGCGAAATCGGCGCGGTCGCGCGACTGGCGCAAGAGCGCGGTCATGATCGCCGTCATCCGCGCATGCTGGCTGTGATGCAGATGATCGGCTTTCGACGCCGCGAACAGGATGCGCTCCACGCGTTTGCCGCCCAGAAGCCGCGTCAGCCATGCATTGCGGCCCGGCCGGAACGCCGCGAGCAGCTCGGTCAGGGTCTGGCCCAGCCGGTCCACGGCCTCAGGCCCGGCATGAATCGCGCCCAGCACATCAGCGAGCACCACTTGCCGGTCGATCCGGGCGAAGTGGTCGCGAAAGAAGGGCCGGATCACCTGCGATTTATAGGCTTCAAAACGGCGCGCCATCTCGCGCGCGAGCGAGCCGCGCGGTCCGCCTGATGCCAGCGGCACGAAGGTCAACACCGGGGAGCCCGCGAGATCCCCCGGCAAGAGGAACCGCCCCGGCGTGATATCAGCAAGCCCGACTGCGCGGGCCGCGACCAGATAGGCGGTGAAGGCTTCGGTCAGGCGCTGGGCAGTGGCCTCATCATGGCGGGCCTTGGGGTCAATGGCCTCAAGTGCTGCCAGCACCTCCGCCCCGAAAGGGCGATGCGCCATGCGCGCAAGCACATCACGCGACCAATCCGCGTAGCTTTTGTCCAGCAGCACCAGATCGAGCAGCCATTCACCGGGATAGTCGATGATATCGACATGCACAGAACGCGCCGCGCGCATACCGCCCAGCAGACCGCCGGGGCGGATGCGGAAAGACAGGCGCAGTTGCGAAATCTGTCGCGTGCTTTCGGGCCAATGCGGGTCAGAGCCCGTCAGCGCCGCAAGATGCCGTTCATAGTCGAAACGCGGCAAGGTATCATCAGGCTGGGGTTGCAGGAAGGCAGCCTCGATCCGCCCGGCCGCGACGCCCTGCATCCGGCCCATCCGCCCGCGATCGAGAAGATTGGCCACCAGCGAGGTGATGAACACTGTCTTGCCCGCGCCGCTCAAACCCGTCACACCAAGGCGCAGTTTCGGCTCGAAAAACATGTCAGAGACTGTGCTGCTCACACCTGTGGCCACGCGGTCCACGCCGCGCAACATCTCATCTGCAAGTCTGCTGATCACCATACCCGTGTCCCTCTCAGCGCCCATAGATAAGGGGCCAAGGCGCGGGTTGCCAGAGTCAGAGCCAGGAAAAGAAATCGCTCGGCGCGCGGGCGCGCAGGCGCGCAGCCAGATCGCGCCCGAGATCTGCCCCATCGGCAATCGCCGCGCGGCCCTCCTCGAAAAGCCGCTCGGACCCGTCAAGGCGCAGGATCTCGCCGCGCAGCCAGATCTGATCCCCTTCGATCACCGCAAGCCCGGCAATCGGGGTTTCGCAAGACCCGTCAAGCGCTGCAAGAAAGGCGCGCTCAGCGACCAGCCGCTGGGTTGTGGGTGTGTCATTGAGCGGCGCGAGCAGGGCCGCCACGCGCGCATCATCGCTGCGCCGTTCGATGCCGATGGCCCCTTGCGCGATGGCGGGCAGCATGTCTTCGGGCGCAATCGCGGAGGATGCGACGCTTTCCATCCCCATCCGGTTCAGCCCCGCCATGGCCAGAAACGTGCAGTCAGCGACACCGTCATCAAGCTTTTTCAGCCGCGTCTGCACATTGCCACGAAATTCGACGACCTTCAGATCGGGTCGGAAGGCCAGAAGCTGCGCGCGGCGGCGCAGGCTGGATGTGCCCACAACCTGACCGGGGGCCAGATCGGCAAGCGTTGCGACATGCCGCGACACAAACGCATCGCGTGTATCCTCACGCGGCAGGTAACAATCGAGCATCAAACCGTCGGGCTGCACGGTCGGCATGTCTTTCATGGAATGCACCGCAATATCGATACCGCCCGCCAGCATCGCTTCTTCGATTTCCTTGGTAAACAGACCCTTGTTGCCGATTTCCTTCAGCGGGCGATCCGCGTCGATCAGGCTACGGTCATCGCCCGTGGTCTTGATCACCACGATTTCGAACGCGGCTTCTGGCAGATCATGGGCGGCCATCAGCCGCGCGCGCGTCTCATGGGCCTGCGCCAGCGCAAGCGGGGAACCACGGGTGCCGATTTTCAGCGGTTGGGCGGGGGTCGGGTGATCATTGCTCATGGCCATTTGCTTAGCCTTGGGGCGCGATCTGCACAAGGGGAATGTGTAAACTCTGCTTGACAAAATCCCGCCAGCTTGGGACGAGGATAGGAACCAAAGGAGTCCTCGACATGCCAGCAGCCGCCCCCGCTTCCGCCCCCGTTCAGAAAACGATCCTGCGCGCTCTGGCCGGTGAGACCTTGCCCACGCCTCCCATCTGGATGATGCGCCAAGCCGGGCGCTATCTGCCCGAATACCGCGCGACGCGGGCGCAGGCGGGCGATTTTCTGTCGCTGTGCTACAACCCGGAACTGGCGGCCGAAGTCACCTTGCAGCCGATCCACCGCTATGGGTTCGACGCGGCGATCCTGTTTGCCGATATCCTGTTGGTGCCACAGGCGCTCGGCGCGGATTTGTGGTTCGTGACGGGCGAAGGGCCGCGGCTCTCGACGATCACGGATCAGGGCGGGGTCGATGCGTTGAAACCTGCCAGCGCGATCCATGACACGCTGTCCCCAGTCTATGAGACTGTGAAAATCCTCGCGCGCGAATTACCCGCCGAGACGACGCTGATCGGCTTCGCAGGCGCGCCCTGGACGGTCACCACCTACATGATCGCGGGGCGCGGCACGCCGGATCAGGGACCGGCCCATGCGATGCGCGAAGGCGCGCCCGAGGCATTTGACGCCCTGATCGCGCGCATCACGGAAGCGACCATCGACTATCTGTCGATGCAGATCGAGGCCGGCGCTGAAGTCGTCAAGATTTTCGACAGCTGGGCCGGGTCACTGAAAGGTGATGCCTTCCAGCGCTACGCATTGGAGCCCGCGCGCGAAATCACTGCCGCGATCAAGGCACGCCATCCAGGTATCCCTGTGATCGCCTTCCCGCGCGAGGCCGGTGACGGCTATATCGGTTTCGGCCGCGCGACGGGGGCTGATTGCGTCGCCATCGATAACTCCGTGAGCCCGGAATGGGCCGCCGAGCATGT
>SKIM01000316.1 GCA_007116445.1 Natronohydrobacter sp. | reverse complement strand
CTTCGGCATGACGGACCCCTGATTGACCTGCGCGCCTGCGCTCGGCCCGCCAAGGCCCCGCGCAAATTGGCCGCGTTATAGTCGACGACCGCCCCGGCGCAAGACCTGATCGGGGGCAGGGACGGCAATGCAGGGCAGGAAAGGAATTGTTAAATTCTCGCGCGTAACCTGTGCAACAGGATGGGTGGCCGTGGCGGGCGCTCTTTGTTTGGTCAAATGTGTGAAGACGTGTCAGGGCTCCAGTCGCAACCTCTTGTAGTGATTGTTCATGTTGAACGTGCCTGATCCTTGTGTCAGCGCAGAATCGCAGCGCCTGTCAGATGTGCAGGCTATCGTGATTGATGCAATCCATGACCTGTTGTCAGCCGCCGATGCCGAAACCGATCTGGTCATCACACATTGTCTGGGACAGCTGGGGACCTATACCCAACGCGACCGGGCTTATCTGTTTCTGGTCGACGGGTCTGTGATCAGCAACACGCATGAATGGTGCGCCCCCGGTATCGCGCCAGTGATCGACAGGTTGCAGAACCTGCCGATCGCGGAATTTGACAGTTTCCTGGGACCGCTCTGTGACAATCAACCGATTCTGCTGCGCGATATTGCCGAGCTTGACAGGGGATCGACGGAATATGCGACACTCGCGCAGCAGCAGATCCGGTCGCTTCTGATGATCCCGATGCTGGAGGGGGGCGAACTCTTTGGGTTTGTCGGCTTTGACAGCGTGACACGACGCTGCGATTTCTCGCGGGGCGAAGTATATGTCCTGCGGGTCTTTGCAGATGCTGTGCGCCCCGTCCTGTTGCGCCGCGCGGCGATGCGCGACATTCAGACTGCCAGGGACGAACTCGCCCGTGAACGCGCCTTTTTGCAGGGGATTGTCACCACAAATGTCATTGGCGTCATGGTCTTCGACCATACCGGCAAGCTGTTTTTCGCCAATGATGCCTGCGGCACCATTCTCGGGCTGGGCAAATCTGCGCTGATCGGGCTACCCTATGACGCGCTGCATCCGGCGATCACGGGGCTGGATGGTGCTCCGGTCCCGGCCGCGCAGGAGCCCTTCGCTGTGGTGCGCGACCGGCGCTGCCATGTCCAGAACCACCGGATCGCCCTGAACCTGGCGACCGGGCGGAAATACCTGTCCATAAATGCCGCGCCCATTCACGCGGTCGCGCCGGACGATCTGCGTGTTGTCTATGCGCTCACCGATGTGACGGCGCTGGTCGAAGCGGAACAGGCGCGCGAGGCATCTCTGGCCGCAGCGCATCGTGCCAATGTGACGAAGACGAACTTTCTGGCGAGCATGAGCCATGAAATCCGTACACCGCTTAATGGAATCCTCGGGATCAGCGCGCTGTTGGAGGATGCGACCACTGATGGCGCGCAGAAGGACATGGTCCGCGTTCTGCAGGAGTCCGGCAATCTGCTGATGACGATTGTCGATGACCTGCTGGATATGAGCAAGATTGAAGCGAATGCAATTGATCTCGAAGAAATCCCGTTCGACCTGACCACGCTCGCGCGGCGGATCGATGATGTCTATCGGGTGCGCGCGCGCGAAAGAGGGCTGTTTTTCGAGGTCGAGCTGCGCAACCCTTCGGGCGCGCCGCGGATCGGTGACCCGCACCGGCTGATGCAGATCCTGCATAATCTGCTGGGGAACGCGGTGAAATTCACGGAAAACGGATCGATTCAGGTCTGTCTGGACGCGGAAAGTCCCGACGAGCTTGTCATCACGGTGCGCGATACCGGCATCGGGATGAGTGCAGAGCATATCGCGCGGATCTTCGATCCTTTTGCACAGGCCGACACGTCGATTTCGCGGCGATTCGGCGGCACCGGGCTGGGCATGGCGATCGTCCATCGGCTGGTTGGTCTGATGGGGGGCGATTTGCAAATCGACAGTTGCTTGGGCGAAGGCACGCGGACCACCGTCACGGTGCCTCTGGTCGCGCGGGCCGACGCATGCCCGCAGGATGCGCAGCCGTCACTGGCGCGCACAGCCGCGCAGCTTCCACCGCTGCGCGTGCTCATCGTCGATGATAACCGCACAAATCAGATCATTCTGGAACGGATGCTGGCGCGCATCGGCGCAGAGGTCGTCGCGGCAGACGATGGTTTCGCCGCGCTCGATCTCTACCGCGCCGACGGATTTGACGTGGTGATCCTCGATATCTCGATGCCGGGGATGGACGGAATGCAGCTTCTCGACAAGCTGCGCGAGGTTGAACGCGACACAGCGCGCAAGCGCGTGCCGGCGCTTGCCTGCACGGCGAATGCCATGACGCATCAGCTGGATGGCTATCTGGATGCAGGTTTTGACGCCTGCCTGACCAAACCCCTGAAGCCCGCTGCGCTGCAGGACGTGTTGGAGAGGGTGCTCGGCCTGCGGGATCAGGGGAACGCATAGCTGCCTTCATAGGCCTGTGCCTGCCCCCAAGCGCCGCCATCCTGGCAAACGGCACTGCGCCTTGCGCTGACGGCGTGGCATGATCCGCAGGTCGCGCAGGGCACACCCATCGCGAATGATGCAGGGTACAGGACGCGGCGCGAGACGCATCAGGCTTACGGGCGTGGCGGCAGGTGCACGCTGCGCGCCCGGCAATGGCGCGACAACACCCCCGCGTCGCAGGGACGGGGGATCAGGTCATGGGTCACGCATAGCCGGATCTCCTGAGCCATGCCATCGCGACAGGTCAGGATCGCCTCATCAGGGCCGAGCCCCGGATTGGCCGCGCGAAAAGGTGCCATCAGATCCTCTGGGGAAAGGTGCAGACCTGCGCCCGCAGGGCTTATCGGCTCGGGAAAGGTCACTTGCGCGAACACGGCGCGTGTCTGATCGAAATAGTCCTGCGCCGTCCATCCGCTGCAGGTGCCGTGTTTGCGCCATTGGTGCAGCGCCAGCCCGTCCGAGCCCATGATGTCGATCATGGCGGCCGTCTGCGCGCGCGTTGGCCCCGGATGCGGGGTGTCGCAGAATTCAGGCCAGCCACCCGCGTCGAATTGCGGCCAGAGCCCATGCACCAGCCAGCCCGTATCTGCGCCTGGCGCGCAGCGTTCGGCCCCGCGCGCCGCACCCTCGATCGCGCACCAGCTTGGCGTCCAGCTCAGCGCCAGAATCAGATAGCCGTGAGTGTGGGATGTGTCGCGCGCTCGTGCGGCCGGCTCAGGGTCGGCAGAGCGCAGGGACCAGCCTGTCTCTTGCGCCGCGAGCCACAACACTCCCAGAGCGGCCAGCGCTGCCAAGATGCGCGTGATCAGTTTTTGCATTTTCACTTTCCCTGAGAGGCGACTCCGGCTATAAGCCCCTCATCCCCGAAATCGAGGAACGCAGGCTCCGCCTGCAGCCGAATTCCCGGCGCCCGATCACTCATGCGCATCCCTTGCGCTCGTATGACAGGAGGTCATGTCATGTCAAAGCCCTTGATGCCCAAGGCGACTGCCGTCTGGCTGGTCGATAATACAACGCTCAGCTTCAAGCAGATCGCGGATTTCTGCGGGTTGCACGAGCTGGAAGTTCAGGGCATCGCCGATGGTGATGTGGCCACTGGCGTCAAGGGGTTCGACCCGGTCGCCAACAACCAGCTTGACCCGATCGAGATCGAGCGCGGCGAAAAAGACCCCCGCCATGCGCTCAAGCTGAAATACAACGCCGCCGCCGAGGGCGAGGAAAAACGCCGCGGGCCGCGCTACACGCCGCTGTCCAAGCGTCAGGACCGTCCCGCGTCGATCCTGTGGCTGGTGAAGTTTCACCCGGAACTGGCTGATTCGCAGATCCGTCGCCTGGTGGGCACGACCAATACCACGATCGATGCGATCCGCGAGCGCACGCATTGGAATATCGCCAATCTGCAACCTATTGATCCTGTGGCGCTGGGGCTGTGCAAACAGTCTGAACTGGACAAGGAAGTCCAGAAAGCCGCCGCCAAGCGCGCTGCAGAGGGCGGCGTGATGAGCGATGACGAACGGCGCAAGCTCGTCTCGACCGAGCAATCGCTGGAAGGGGATCCCGAGGCCAAGATGCCCGCCAATATCGCCGGGCTGGAGAATTTCAGCTTCAGCGATCTGAACCCGGATCAGGACAGCCCGCAGAAATCGGCTGATTACAGCGATGCGGACAGCTTCTTCAACCTGCCTGATGATCAGGACGAAGACGAGGACGAAGACGGAACCGACGCATCGACGCGTGGTCGTTGACACTGCAGAACTGCGCATTTCGGGGGTAAGAGATGAAATTCACGCTGTCCTGGCTCAAGGATCATCTGGAAACTGATGCGGATCTCGCCGAGATCGTCGCGGCGCTGACCGATCTGGGGCTGGAGGTCGAGGAGGTGATCGATCCCGTCCAGACCCTCGGCGCGTTTCGCATCGCCCGCGTGATCGAAGCCGCGCCGCATCCTGACGCCGACCGGCTGCGTCTGTGCCGGGTGGAAACGCGGCCCAATGGCCCTGATGGCCCGGTCGAGGAAGTGCAGGTCGTCTGCGGCGCGCCGAATGCGCGCACAGGGCTTGTGGGCGTCTTCGCGCCTGTGGGCACGCATGTACCCGGCACGGGCGTCGATCTGAAACCCGGCGTGATCCGGGGGCAGGCCAGCAACGGGATGCTGTGTTCCGAGCGCGAATTGATGCTCTCGGACGCGCATGACGGGATCATTGATCTGCCCGCCGATGCGCCCTTGGGGGCGCGCTTCATCGATTATGCCGGGCTGAATGATCCGGTGATCGACATTGCGATCACGCCCAATCGCCCCGATGCGCTGGGCGTGCGCGGGATCGCGCGCGATCTGGCGGCGCGGGGGCTGGGGCAGTTGAAACCGCTGATTGTAACGCCTGTCGCGGGCACGTTCGACAGCCCCATCAGTGTGAGCATCGCGCCCGAATTGAAAGAGAAGGGCTGCCCGGTCTTCGCCGGTCGCGTGATCCGGGGTGTCAGAAATGGCCCGTCGCCCGACTGGCTGCAAAAGCGGCTGCGCGCCATCGGGCTCAGGCCAATTTCGGCGCTGGTCGATATTACCAATTTCTTCACCTTCGCGCTGAACCGCCCCCTGCATGTCTTTGACGCCGACAAGGTGCAGGGCGGCTTGCGGATCCATCCCGCAGCGGGGGGCGAGGAATTGCTGGCGCTCGATGGCAAGACCTACACGCTCAGCGCGGGCCAGATGGTGATTTCCGATGATCAGGGGCCTGAAAGCCTCGCCGGGATCATGGGCGGCGAACATTCGGGCTGCACTGAGGACACTGTGAATGTGTTCCTTGAATCCGCCTATTGGGATCCGATCACCATTGCCGCGACGGGCCGCGCGCTCAAGATCAATTCGGATGCGCGCTACCGGTTCGAGCGCGGGATTGACCCGGCTTTCACGCTGGACGGGCTGGAGCTGGCCACGCGGATGGTGCTGGATCTTTGCGGCGGCGCGCCGTCGCATGTGGTCCATGACGGCGCGATCCCCGACACGACGCGCCGCTACCGCTTTGACCCGACACGCGTGCGTGGGCTGGTGGGGATGGATATCCCCGAGGCTGATCAGCGCGCGACGCTGGAGGCGCTGGGCTTCCGGCTCGACGGCGATCAGGCATTTCCGCCCTCATGGCGGCCCGATATCCTGGGCAGCGCCGATCTGGTCGAGGAAATTGCACGGATTGCCTCGCTCACCAAGCTTGAAGGCGTGCCGCTGCCGCGTCCGCGGCCGGGTGTCACGCGCCCTGTGCTGACGCCGATGCAGAGCCGCGAACGCGCCGCACGTCGTGCGTTGGCGGGGCTGGGCTATCATGAATGCGTGACTTACAGCTTCATCGACGCGGCCTCGGCGGCCATGTTCGGCGGCGGCAGCGAAGCCACGCGGCTGGAAAACCCGATTTCCAGCGAGATGACGCATATGCGCCCCGATCTGCTGCCGGGTCTGTTGCAGGCGGCCAGCCGCAATCAGGCGCGCGGCATGGCAGACATGGCACTGTTCGAGGTCGGCCCGGTCTTCGCAGG
>SKIM01000227.1 GCA_007116445.1 Natronohydrobacter sp. | reverse complement strand
TCTATCAGACGCAAATCCTTCTGGTGACGGTTTATGCACTCAGCTTCCTTGCCCTCGCCCTCGGTCCGATCCGCTCGGCCCTCTATCAGGCGCGCCCTTCGGTCGAGGAAGCCGCCCGCGCGCTCGGCCACGGCCCTTTCTCGGTCTTCGCCCGCGTCACCCTGCCCACCATCCGCCCCGGCGTCATCGCCGGCATGGTGCTCGTTTTCGTCATCGCGATGAAGGAACTGCCCATCGCTTTCCTGCTTGCCCCGACCGGGTTCCGACCGCTCTCGATCACCATGTTCTCACGCACCTCTGAGGGCATGCTGATGGAAGCCGCCCCCTATGCCGCCGCAATCATGGCCTTTTCCGCCCTTTTCGTGGGCGTTATCTTGCGCCATGACAAGAAAGGCGCATGACGCGCCGATGAAAGATGCCATGACCAGCTTGCCCAAATCTCTCTCGTTCAAGATGCCCGTCGATGCCTCGCCGCTGGGCTACCGCGTCAAGCCGAAGACCACGCTGCTGCAGGTCGAAAAGCTGCGCAAACGCTTCAACGCGGGCGAGGCGGCCGCGGTCGAGCGCGTGAGCATCGATCTGGGCGAAGGCGAGATGCTGGCGCTTCTCGGCCCCTCGGGCTGCGGCAAGACCACCACCCTGCGCATGATCGGCGGGTTTGAAACACCCGATGAGGGCCGCATCATCCTGCGCGGGCGTGACATCACGAAACTGCCGCCCGAAGCACGCGGGATCGGATTCGTGTTTCAGGATTACGCGCTGTTTCCGCATCTCAATGTGCTGGACAATGTGAAATTCGGCCTGCGCAAATTCAAGCGCCCCGAGGCCGAGAGCCGCGCCCGCGAGATGCTGGCGCTGGTCGGTCTGGAGCCGTTCGGCAGCCGCAAACCGCATGAGTTGTCGGGCGGGCAGCAACAGCGCGTGGCGCTGGCGCGCACGCTGGCTGTCGCCCCGCCACTGGTGCTGCTGGATGAACCTTTCTCGAATCTCGACGCCGCCATGCGGGTCGAAACCCGGCAGGAAGTGCGCAAACTGCTGAAATCCGCCGGATCTGCGGCGATCCTTGTGACGCATGATCAGGAAGAAGCGATGGCGGTGGCCGACCGGATCGCAGTGATGGAGCAAGGCCGCGTCCTGCAGATCGGCACGCCCGACGAAATCTACCGCAACCCTGTCTCGGCCTTTGTCGCCTCCTTCATGGGCCGCTCGAACATCCTGTCCGGCACGGCGTCGGGGATGGAGGTCAAGACCGAATTCGGCACCCTGCCCTTGTCGCGCGCGGCCAATGGTGCAGTGTCGCTCTCGGTGCGACCCGAACAGATCATGCTCGAACCCGACCCCGACGGCCCGGCCTCAGTCGTCGGGCGCGAATTCCGCGGCCATGACCAGCTCTACTGGGTGCAGGAGGGCGAACGCTGCATGCTCGTCATCTCCGGCGCGGGCGCGATGATCGACGTCGGCGCGCGCGTGCGGCTACGCATCTGCGATTGCGTTGTCCCGCTGGGGTGAAGGACAGCTTCGGAGCAATCGCGCGGGAAAGGCCCCCCGATAGACGTCACATCTGCGCGTCCCACCAAGCGCGCCCGGTTTTCGGGTCGATGAAGACGTTAATCCTGGTCCCTTTGGGATATGCGACCAGCCTGTCAAGGCGTTCGGGAAGGGAGGTGCCCGACAAATCGCTGCTGTCGCGCCATTCCAACTCGCCCAGATCATGCCTGCCGATGCGCGTGCCCGTCGCATAAAGCGCGGTCACAACCGCTTCGCGCCGTTCGCCGCGAAACAGAATGGGCAAAAGCGCGTGATATCGCTTCGTCAGCCACCAACCAAGCCCGCCGCTGGCCGCAAGCGCCAGCGCTGTGAACAACCACTGCACAAAGGCTTCGCTTTGCCGCTTGCGCAGATCCAGCGTCGCAATCTGAGGGTTGTTGGCCGCGAACGTCACGCGGGCCTGACCCTGTCGCGCAGCGTCATAGACCCTGCGGCGGACGAATTCGCCCTTCGTTACCACGGCTTGACCATCGGGGGTGAAACGAAACGTGACCCAATATCCACGATCAATCTGCCCGCTGCGGCCTCGACTGACAGGAACACCGCTACGCTCAGGGCCAAAACGCTGCACGCGTTCAGTCCGAATAATCCTGACATCAGCCTGAACGCCCATGCGCGCGATGAGCGCCGCATCGCGCGTCTTCTCCCAGGCGACAACGCCGAGCCAGAGGGCCAGAAGAAGCAAGACCAATGGCCAGATCAGCCCCAGACGCCAGAACAATCGCCGATAGGGCGGGTTATGGGCGAAGATACCTGTCACGTCTTTTCCTCTGTGGGAGGCCCTTTTACCAAGACAAGCGCGCTACGCCATCCATAATTCCCCGATTGCCACGCATAAAGACCGCCCTGCGCAAGCAGCGCCTCACGCCGCCCCTGTTGCGATACATCACGATGAGCTTGCCTTCGGTGAGTCCGGTTCAGTCGACCAGTCCAACGCTCTGGGCAGCGTGGCGGATGCATGAGCATCTGTCTGACCGGTCAGCGCGGCGAATCTGACCTCCTGCGTGAAGCGCGACTTGTCGAATGTGGATAGCGAATGGCATAGGTGAAACATGATCTGCCGTCGGCGCCAGTCCGCTTGCATGGCCTGCACCCTGCCGCAGACCGCCCGGTCTTTGGGCAATGGATGATCGGTGAACGGACGCGACACGGCGCCTGTTTGTCACCCGGCATGCGCTGCCCGATATTGGCAAAGATGGAACGTGATGGCTATTTGAGCCGCTGGAGGAAGCGCGACAGGCGCATGTCGTGGAGGTTTTACACGATTGCGCAAAAGGACATGACGGGCTGGCCATGGCGCGGCTGTGCTTGCGCGAAATGAAGCGGGGAGACGGGAACAGGATGACAGGCGCAACTGAACCAGCGAAAGGCACTGCGGCCGAGGTTTTTGTCGCGTTCCTCAAGCTCGGTCTGACCAGTTTCGGCGGGCCAATCGCGCATCTGGGCTATTTCCGCGACGAACTGGTCACGCGCAGACGCTGGCTGGATGACCGCGCCTATGCCGATCTCGTTGCCCTGTGCCAGTTCCTGCCCGGTCCGGCCTCATCTCAGGTCGGGTTTGCGCTGGGGATGATGCGCGCGGGCTGGATTGGGGCGCTGGCGGCCTTTGTCGCCTTCACGCTACCTTCGGCACTGATCCTGTTGGCCTTTGCGCTTGGCGCGGCCAGTATCGCGGGGCCAGTGGGCACAGGGGCATTGAACGGGCTGAAGATCGTGGCCGTGGCGATCATCGCCCAAGCCATCTGGGGCATGGCGAAAAACCTGTGCCCCGATCCAGAGCGCGCGACCATCGCCGTGGGGGCTGTGGCAGTGCTGGCCTTTGTGCCCGGCGCTTTCGGGATGGTTGGGGCGATCGTGCTGGGTGGGCTGGCTGGTCTGGCGCTTGGGCGCGGGAGCGGCACGCCTGTCAGCGGGGATGTCACAATGCCCGTATCGCGCGGGGTGGCCATTGGCGCACTTGTCACATTCCTTGCCGCGCTTGTTCTTCTGCCACTGCTTGCGGGTCAGAGCCAGGCGCTGGCAGTGATCGACAGCTTCTACCGCGCAGGCGCGCTGGTCTTCGGCGGCGGGCATGTGGTGCTGCCATTGCTGGAGGCCGAGGTTGTGCAGACCGGCTGGGTCACACCGGATTCGTTTCTGGCCGGATATGGGGCCGCGCAGGCGGTTCCGGGCCCGCTATTCACCTTCGCGGCCTATCTGGGGGCGGTGCTGGGGCCAACGCCGAACGGCATGGCAGGCGCGGCTTTGGCCTTGGGCGCGATCTTCCTGCCGGGCTTCTTGTTACTGGTCGGTTTGATGCCCTTCTGGGACAGGTTCCGCGCCATGGCACGCGCGCAATCGCTGATGCAGGGCGCGAATGCGGCTGTGGTCGGCATTCTGGGCGCAGCGCTCTATTCCCCAGTCTTCACCGGCGCTATCATGGACATGCGCGATTTCACGCTTGCGCTGATCTGCTTCGTCGCACTCATGGCATGGAAAGCCCCGCCCTGGCTGGTGGTCATGGCGGCGGCGATTGGTGGCGTAGCTCTTGCCCTGATCGGCTGAGATACCGCTGGCCCCGTTTCACACATTTGCGGCTCCTGAACGTGACGCGGCACTTGCACAGCTTTGGGCCAGGCCTCTGGCCCAGAGCGTTCAGGCCGCAGGGTTTCGGGCGGAAATCCGCAGCTTGCCCAAAGTTGCCGACCGATTGGCGGCCTGGCTGGCCGAAGGCAACAGCTTGCCCGAGAGAGGCCAGTGGCAGGATGTCGCCGCCGAACTTGGCGTCTCACGCGAGGCGCTTTATCGTGAGTTGTCGCGCCGCCGCGGCACATGAGGCCGAGCGTCGGCATCCATGCAGTTGACTACAAGACAGGCCGGATATCTGGCAGCACCTGACAGCACCAAACGGATCCCGAAACCCGTTTGCGCAGGGGCCAGCACTTACTCTTGCAGATCTGTCGCCCCCCTTGTCGAGCACGACTGATTGATGCAACAGTCCTGCCAAGTTTCGCGTTGTTCTTTGAACAACGTCACATCGGCATCAGGACATAAGGCATGGCACCCCAAAAGATCATCATCGACACGGACCCCGGCCAGGATGACGCTGTGGCCATCCTGCTGGCACTGGCCTCGCCCGAGCTGGAGGTTCTGGGCATCACCTGTGTCGCGGGCAATGTGCCACTGGAGCTGACCGCACGGAATGCGCGAATCGTATGCGAACTGGCCGGCCGAAGCGATATGCGCGTATTCGCCGGCTGCGACAGGCCCATCGCGCGAAAGCTGGTCACAGCAGAGCATGTGCATGGCAAGACCGGTCTTGACGGGATAACCTTGCCCGACCCGACCATGCCCGTGCAGGACCAGAACGCCGTTGATTTCATCATCGAAACCCTGCGGTCGGAACCCGAGGCCAGTGTCACACTGGTGCCGATCGGCCCGTTGACCAATATCGCGACAGCACTTGAACGCGCGCCCGACATTGCGCCGCGTATCGCGCGGATCGTGATGATGGGCGGCGCGTATTTCGAGGTTGGCAACATCACCCCCGCCGCCGAGTTCAACATTTATGTTGACCCCGAGGCCGCGAAACACGTCTTCGGTGCAGGCATTCCGCTGGTGGTGATGCCGCTCGATGTGACCCACAAGGCGCTGACCACGCGCGAGCGGGTCGAAGCATTTCGCGCTCTGCCTGGCAGAGTGGGGCCTGCAGTGGCAAGTTGGACCGAGTTTTTCGAACGCTTCGACAAGGAAAAATACGGTGCGCTCGGGGCGCCGCTGCACGATCCGCTGACAATTGCCTGGTTGCTGCAGCCGGACCTGTTCTCTGGGCGACACATCAATGTCGAGATCGAGACAGGCTCCGAGCTGACGCTGGGCATGACGGTCGCCGACTGGTGGCGGGTGACGGATCGCGCGCCCAACGCGACATTCATCGGCGATGTGGATGCTGATGGATTTTTCGCAATGCTGACCGAGCGATTGGCGCAGTTGTAAGCGGCGTTGTCAGATCCGCCCCTATTCCAGCGCCAGGAACCCGCCCGATTGCCGCGCCCAGAGCCGCGCATAAAGCCCGTCTTGGGCGAGCAGCGCCTCATGCCGGCCCTGCTCGATGATGCGACCCTGATCCATCACCACCAGCCGGTCCATCGCCGCAATTGTGGACAGCCGATGCGCAATCGCGATCACGGTCTTGCCCTCCATCAGCCGGGTCAGCTGCGCCTGAATCGCGGCCTCCACCTCTGAATCGAGCGCCGAGGTCGCCTCGTCCAGGATCAGGAGCGGTGCGTCCTTCAGCGCCACCCGCGCAATGGCGACCCGCTGGCGCTGCCCCCCCGAAAGCTTCACCCCGCGCTCGCCGACATGCGCCGCAAGCCCCCGACGGCCCTGCGCATCGACCAGTTCAGCGACGAAGTCCCGCGCCTCGGCCATGTCGAGCGCGGCCTCGATCTGCGCATCCGTGGCGTCGGGTCGCCCATAGGCAATATTGTCGCGCACCGAGCGGTGCAAGAGCGC
>SKIM01000065.1 GCA_007116445.1 Natronohydrobacter sp. | reverse complement strand
ATCCGGCGCGCACTCGGGCATGTCGGGCTGAGCGTGAACCGGCTGATCCGCGTCAGCTATGGCCCGTTTCAGCTCGGCAGTCTTGCGCGCGGCGCGGTCGAGGAGGTCAAGGCGCGGGTCTTGCGCGATCAACTCGGCGCGGGCGCCGACGAGATCCAGCAAAAGCCCCCGCGCAAAGGCGCAGGCAAGCCGCCAATGCGCGCCAAGCCAGGCGTGAAACCAGCCAAACCCCGCGCCGCCCCGGGGCAACGCGCCCGCAAACCCGACACAAGAACGTGATTGCAAACGCAGATGCACATAGTTTGCCCAGCAGGGAGCCATTTGTGCATCTGCTGCGTTAACGCTGTGTCTTTCAAAGCAGGACGTCCTGTCCTATAGTCGGGCCAGTAAGTGTGTTGGAGTGTCGGGCATGTCTGCAACCGGATTACAGAAAATCTCCTATGCCTTGCTGCTGGCCTTGATGGTCTATGTCGCGTTTGTCGGAGGCTGACACCATGAGCCAGCGTTTTGGCGGGCGCTACAGCCCGAATGCAGACCCACAGGCGCGCCCGGTCGCGCCAGCAAAGCCGCATCCGGTCGGCGCAAGGGTCAATCTGCTCTTCGCCGTGCCCTTCCTGTTTGCGATTGGCGCATTCTTCAAATCCCCCACCGGGCTTGCGCTGAACCTGACGGCTTTCGGCGTCCTGATGCTGGCAGCATGGCTTGCGCGTGAAGGTGTCCTGGCGCAGGCGGCCTATGACGCTCGCCGCGTCGCGCGTCGCCCGGCCATTCCGCGCAAGATCTTCGCATCGGTCCTGACGGGCTTGGGGCTTGGGGTCGCAACTCTGCCGGCAGGTCTTGGGGCGGCGCTGACACTCGGGGGCATTGGGGCGGTGCTGCATTTCGGGGCATTCGGGCCCGATCCGCTGGCCGACAAGGGCATCGAGGGCGTGGATGATTTCGCCACTGACCGCGCGGCCCGCGCGCTCAGCGAGGCAGAAAGCTATCTGCGCGATATGGCCGATGCGATCAAACGCAGCGGCGACCGCGAATTGATGCGCAGGATCGACAGGTTCAGCGCCAATATCCGCGCGTTCTTTCAGGTCATCGAAGACGATCCCCGCCGGATGACCGCCGCCCGCCGCTATCTGGGCGTCTATCTGATGGGCGCGCGCGACGCGACGGTGAAATTCGCAGATATGCAGCATCCGGCGCGTGATGCCTCGGTTCGGGCTGATTACTCGGCGCTGCTGGATGATCTGGAGGAGCGGTTCGCCCAGCGTCGCGATGCCCTACTTGCAGATGACCGAACCCAGCTGGATATCGAGATCGAAGTCCTGCGCGAGCGTCTGGCGCGTGAAGGACTTCGCGCAAACAATTGAAACCCCGATATAAACCAGAAAACGATAGAGAGGGACTGCCATGACTGACGTGATCCGCAAACAGGCCGAAGAACTGACGCAAGAAATCGATGCGCTGGTGCAGATCCCGCTTGCCCAGCCCTCTGATGTGCCCATCCCACTTGACGACGCGCAGGGCGCGGACGCGGATGTGATCCGCGCACGGATGGCCGAGATCGATATGGCACAGACCAGCACCATCATCGGCTTTGGCGCGCGGGCACAGGCCGATTTACAGCAGATCAGCCAGTCAATGCTCGCCGATGTCAAGAACAAGGACCTGGGCCCTGCCGGGGATGGTTTGCGCGAGATGGTCACGACCCTGCGCGGATTTTCCGTGACCGAACTCGATGCGCGCCGCAAGCGCAGCTGGTGGGAGCGCCTGACCGGCAAGGCCGCGCCGATCGTGCGGTTTCAGGAACGGTTCAACACTGTGCAAGGCCAGATCGACCGGATCACGGGCAACCTGCTCAATCACGAGACCGCTTTGCTGAAGGATATCAAGGCGCTCGACAAGCTTTACGAGAAAACACTCGAATTCTACCATGAACTCGCACTCTACATTTCCGCCGGTGAGGCGAAGCTGCGCAGCCTTGATGCGACGGATATCCCTGCGAAACAGGCCGAAGTGGATGCGGCACCGGAAAATGACAAGGTGCTCAAGGCACAGGAATTGCGCGACCTGCGCGCGGCGCGGGATGATCTGGAACGGCGGGTCCATGACTTGCGGCTCACGCGGCAGGTGACGATGCAATCGCTGCCCTCGATCCGGCTGGTGCAGGAAAACGACAAGTCGCTCGTTACCAAGATCAACTCGACCTTGGTCAATACTGTGCCGCTCTGGGAAACACAGCTTGCCCAGGCGCTGACCATCCAGCGATCACGCGAAGCTGCGCAGGCTGTGCGCGCGGCCAATGATCTGACCAATGAGCTTCTGACCGGGAATGCGGATAATCTGCGCCAGGCCAATCGCGAGGTCCGCGAGGAAATCGAGCGCGGTGTGTTTGATATCGAAGCTGTAAAGCGCGCCAATGAAACGCTGATCGCGACGATCGAAGACAGTCTGCAGATTGCTGATGACGGGCGCGCGAAGCGTGTCGCGGCCGAAGAGGAATTGGTGAAGATGGAAGCCGAACTGCGCAAGTCACTGACCGCCGCGAGCGCGCGTAGCTCTGATGCGGCGGCCACTGGGTTGCGAGGGTGATGCCATGCGCCGCGCTGTCCGCAAATGTCTCTCTGGACTGAAGCGTGGCCCCAGGCATTCGCGCGCAGCAGCTGTGGCGCTTGGCACTGTCTTTATGTTGGCGAGTTGCGATCAGGCGCTTGAGCCGCGCCCGATGGTAACCGCACCTGCCGCGAGTGCGGCCCCGATGCCGCGCCCGCCCCGCATGACCGAGCTTCCCGCGCAGATCAGCGACAACCGCATTGCACAATATTTCGCGGCATTGGAAGCGCAGCGACTTGGCAACGGACTTCTGCGCCGCGAGCGCAATCCGCGTGATCTTCCAATCACCGCCCGCGATGTGGAAGACGCTTTCGTGCGCATCGCGCTCTATGACGAATATACGATGATCGACGGTCGGCTGGTCGAGCGCAAGACGCCTTCGGTGCTGCGCCGCTGGCAGGCCCCGGTTCGGATGCAACTGCATTTTGGCGATGCCACAGCGGCCGAGGCACGCCGCAATGATACAAATTCCGTGACCGGATACGCAGCACGACTGGCCAGTCTGACAGGCCATCCGGTCGCGCGTGTCGAGAGTGGTGGCAATTTTCATATCCTCGTTGTCGATGAGGCCGAGCGCCAAGCACTTGGGCCACGCCTGCGACAGATATTGCCGGGGGTCGATGCTGTGACGCTGGATCTGGTGGAAAACCTGCCGCTCTCTGTTTCCTGTCTCGTGCTGGCCTATTCACGACAGGGCGGGAATGTCTACACCGATGCGCTGGCCATCATCCGTGCCGAATTGCCCGACTTGTCGCGCCAGGCCTGCTTTTACGAAGAGCTGGCACAGGGGATGGGGCTGTCCAATGACAGCCCGCGTGTGCGTCCGTCCCTGTTCAATGACACAGCCGAATTCGCTGTCCTGACGATGCTGGATGAGCAGTTGTTGCGCATCCTCTACGACCCGCGCCTGCGCCCGGGCATGCGCGAGGCTGAAGCCCGTCCGATTATCCGTGAAATTACAACTGAGTTGATGGGCGGCGCGAGTTAGGCGATACTCTCGCGGATAACGACCCATCGGGAATAAGGTAGAGCCATGGTTTTCAGTTTCCTCAAAGGTCAGTTCATCGATGTGATCGAGTGGACAGATGCCACGCGCAACACGATGGTGCATCGGTTCGAGCGTTACGGCAATTCGATCATGTATGGTGCCAAGTTGACCGTGCGCGAAGGGCAGATGGCCGTTTTCATCCATGAGGGGCAACTGGCCGATGTGTTCGGGCCGGGCCTTTACATGCTCGAAACCAACAATATGCCGCTGATGACCGCGCTGCAGCATTGGGATCACGGCTTCAACTCGCCGTTCAAATCAGAGATCTATTTCGTCAATACCCGCCGCTTTGCCGGGCTGAAATGGGGCACGCAGAACCCGGTCATGCTGCGTGACCCGGAATTCGGCCCTCTGCGGCTGCGCGCCTTCGGCTCCTACGCGATCCGGGTTCAGGATCCTGTGCCCTTCATGCGCGAGATTGTCGGCACGGACGGGGATTTCACGCAAGAGAAGATCGCCGGACAGATCCGCAATATCTTGGTGCAGAAAGTCAGCCGTGTTCTGGCGGCCAGTGGGATCCCGGCGCTGGATATGGCGGCGAATACGAAGGATCTGTCCGATGTGGTGACCAAGGCGATTGCACCGACATTGGGCGAATACGGGTTGGAAATGCCCGAATTCTACATCGAGAACATCTCGCTGCCACCGGAAGTCGAGAAAGTGCTCGATCAGCGGACTTCGATGGGGATTGTGGGCGATCTCAACAAGTTCACCCAGTTTTCTGCAGCACAAGCGATGCAGAAAGCCGCCGAAGGGGGCAGCGACGGGGGTATGGGCGCGGGGCTTGGGGCCGGCATGGGCATGGGAATGGGCATGGCGATGGCGCAAGGGATGGGCCAGCAATCTGCCGCGGCACCGCCCCCGCCCCCGCCGCCCCCTGCTGCCGAGCCAATGTGGCATATTGCCGAGAACGGCCAGACCCGTGGCCCCTTCGCGCAATCCACGCTACGCGGACAGATCACCCGCGAAACGCTGGTCTGGACAGAAGGTCAGTCAGGTTGGCTGAAGGCTGGTGATGTGCCAGCACTTGCACAGGTTTTTGCCGCGACGCCACCACCGCCCCCGCCTGTGGGGTGAACGGTCGGCCCGGCAGTCACAGCCCATTGGGGTTTTCGAGTTTTTTCGGCAGGATGAAACCGGCTGTGCCTTCAGATCCTGACAATCAGGGCGCGACACGGCTTTTCGGGACAGAGCATGGGCAGAACACAGCTTGAGCACCGATTTCCATGCGCGCAATGCGGGGCATCGCTGCGGTTCACGCCAGGCGCCGCGCGCCTGAGTTGTGAATATTGCGGGCATGAACAGCCGATCCCGCAAGTGGATGACGCGGCTCGCGTGCAGGTGATGCAATCGCTCGACCTGCATGCCGCGCTCGCGCGGGAACTTCTGCCCGAGGATATGGAGGAAACCCGCGTCGTCCATTGTGATACCTGCGGGGCGGATGTGCAGTTTGAAGACCATGTACATTCTGCCGAATGCCCGTTTTGCGCGAGCCCCGTGGTCACGGATACCGGCACGCATCGCCATATCAAGCCGCATGGATTGCTGCCCTTCCGCCTGTCAGAGGCCGATGCACATGCGCGGATGGGCAAATGGCTGAAAGGGCTATGGTTTGCACCGGGCACTTTGGCAAAATACGCGCGCAGCACAGGCAAGCTGAACGGGTTGTATGTGCCCTATTGGGGCTTCGATGCTGCGACCCGGTCGCGCTATTCGGGCCAGCGCGGCACGCATTACTATGTGACAGTAGGGCGCGGCAAGAACCAGCGGCGCGAAAGACGCACGCGCTGGCAATCCGTTTCAGGACAGGTGCAGCGCCAATTCCTGGATCTGCTGGTGATCGCCTCGACATCTTTGCCACAGGCCAATGCGCGACGGCTGGAGCCCTGGACGACAGCCGATCTGCAACCCTATAGCGCAGATTACCTGTCAGGCTTTCGCGCCGAAGGCTACACTGTTGGGCTGGCCGAGGGGTTCGAGACGGCCAAGCATGAGATGGAAGCGCAGATTCGCGCCGATGTCATGCGCGACATTGGCGGCGATGAGCAACGCATCACATCGCTGAGCACGACCTTTGACGACGAACGCTTCAAGCATCTGCTGCTGCCTGTCTGGATGGCGGCCTATCGGTATCGCGGCAAATCCTACCGCTTCATCGTCAATGGCCAGACAGGTCGGGTTCAGGGCGAACGACCCTGGTCGCTTTGGAAGATCGCGGGCGCGGTCGTGTTAGCGCTGGCATTTCTGCTCATCGCCTTTTATGTCGCGGAACTTGGTGGGTTTTAAAGGAGAACGCGATGATCCTCTGTGCGGGCGAGGCCCTGATCGACATGCTGCCGCGCGAGACTGCGGATGGCCATCCCTGCTTTGCACCACATGCCGGGGGCGCCGT
>SKIM01000195.1 GCA_007116445.1 Natronohydrobacter sp. | reverse complement strand
CGATGGGCCGGGGCGATGGGCATAAAAAAGCCGGGCTGGCAGCCCGGCTTTTTCAAATCTGGCCCCAAGGGTCACTCGGCAGCGATCGCATGGTTCTCAGAAGAATTGTCCCTGACCAGTTCAAGCACCTCGCGACCAATCGCGGCTTCACGTTCCGCACGCAGCGCCAGATCCTCGACATCAATGGCCAAGGTCTTGCGCGACAGGCCAAGACGGTTGAGCTGGCGTTCGGACAGGCGCATCAGGGTCGCTGTGATGATCGTCATGTCGCGCTCGTGCAGCCAGGCTTCATAGGCGCCTGGCTCGCGATACCGCAGGCGCCCCCAGAGGCTGATAAGCCCATGCTGTTGATAGCTCTGACGGGCAGTGTTCAGCGATGTGGTTGCGGTCATGGACATAATATCCTCCTGTTGTTGATACCGCACAAACGCCCCTGGAGCGCATTTCATCCATCGCTCACTATTCAGTGAACAGATATCTTTAAGCACAACCGCTTTTGCACGAAAACTGTCTGCACGCGGCGCCCATACGGGATGAAAGTTGTGACTGGCGCGTTAATTGCTTAACAGCGCAACAATTCTTTGCGCGTCTCTGGCATGGCTTGGCGGATGATCGGACCGGCAGCCCCATCTTCGCACATACCAGGGCAAATCAGACACCAAGGCTGCCCGGAACGAGATTGATGCGCGCGACACCTCCCTTGCGCCTGAATGCCTCTGCGCGGGTCAACCCTGCGCCCCGAGGTGACACGCAGGACCGCCCCACTTCCTCTCATGCGCCTGGGCAGGGTGTGCCCGCCCTGCGCGCCCCTGCCCCCGCCGGACGTCGTGAAACCGTGCTGCGTGCTGCGCTTTCAATTCTGGTTCTGGCCATGATCTGGGGCGGGCTGACGGGCTGGCGCATCGATGCACTGATTTTCGGCATCCCGGCGATCCTGCTGGCCGCCTCGCTTCCGTTCCTGCTGTCGCGAGGAGCATCCTGGCGACTGTCGCCGCGCGGCGCCTTGGTCTTCGCGCTGTGGTTCGCCGTCCAATCGGTGAAGGGCGCGGTGGATGTCGCCTTGCGCGCCTTCTCGCCACGCATGCCGCTTGATCCCGGCTTTCGCAGCTATGAGCTGTCCCTGCCCGAAGGTGCGCCGCGCGTGATGTTCATCAACACGATCACTCTTCTGCCCGGCACCCTCTCTGCCGATATCATCGGCGATCGGGTGATCATCCACATGCTCGACAAGCGCAGTGACCTCGATACGGCCCTGGCCGATCTTGATGCCCGCATCAGAGCGCTTTTCGCGCTGGCTCCAAACAAGGAATTTCACCAATGACCCTGTTTCTGTCTGTCATCCTCGTCGCCTTGCTGCTCTCCATTCTGGCGGGTCTTGTGCGTGTGTTTCGCGGTCCGGCCCCGGCCGAGCGTATGCTCGCCGCGCAGCTCTTCGGCACCGCCGCAGTCGCGATCCTGCTGGTGCTGTCGCAACTGATGGCCATGCCCGCGCTCATCGATGTCGCCATGGTCTTCGCGCTGCTGGCCGCCGTCACACTGGTGGCCTTTGTTGTCCTGGCAGGACGGGAGGTCCGCTGATGCTGGAGCTTTTCGCCGCCACATTGATCACGCTGGGCACAGTTTTCTTCATCGCCGGCACCGTCGGGCTGTTGCGTTTTCCTGATATCTACTGCCGTCTGCATGCCTTGACCAAGGCCGACGGGCTTGGCTTGGCGCTGGTGGCGCTTGGTGTCGCGCTCCTCGCGGCCACGCCGGGGGCGGCCTTGCGCATCGCGCTGATCTGGTTTTTCATCGCAGTATCCAGTGCGACCTGCGGCCATCTGATCGCCCGTCATGCAAGACTGGCCGAAGGGGGCCGACATGACTGATCCGCTGGTGATTTTCGATCTCTTGCTGGCGCTCGCCATCGTGGCGCTGGCCGTCGCGGCACTGAGCGTGCGCGATCTCTATGCGATGATCGTTGTTTTCGTGATTTTCGGCCTTTTGTCGGCACTGGCCTGGGTGCGGCTCTCGGCACCGGATGTCGCGCTGGCCGAAGCCGCGATCGGGACCGGGGTGACGGGCGCGCTGCTGCTCAAGACGCTGCACCATCTGCGCTTCGCGAGCGGCCAGCGCAGCGTGTCCATGACGCCGACCATCCCGGTCCCCACTGGCGTCATGCTGGCGAATGCCGCCTTTTGCGGACTGATCACGCTCGGGCTTGCCGTGGCCTTTCTGGGCGCCCCCAGTGCCGGGCCGGGTTTCGACACACTGGTCGCGGAATCCATGCCCGCCAGCGGCGTCGACCATCCGGTGACGGGTGTTCTGCTGAATTTCCGCGCCTATGACACGCTGATGGAAGTGGTCGTGCTGCTGGCTGCCGTGGTCGCGGTCTGGCAGATCGAGCGCGGGCTGTCGGATGCCCCCGCGCCGGAGATGGGCGAGGTCTGGCAGGGCTTCGCGCGCCTTGCCTTGCCCGCCATCGTGGTTGTGGGCACCTATCTGCTGTGGGTCGGCGCTGAAGCACCGGGCGGCGCGTTTCAGGGCGGCGCGGTCCTGGCAGCTGTCGGGCTCTTGCTGCTTCTGACGCGCGCCTATGTGCCCCAGCCCCACCATCGCGGCATCGCACGCGGGGCTTTCGTGCTGGGCACAGGTGTTTTCGCGCTGGTGGCCCTTCTGGTCGCGGGCGGCGGCCGGGTGGCCTTCGAATATCCGCTGGACCATGCCAAGACGCTGATCCTGCTGATCGAGGGCATGGTGACGATCTCCATCGCCGTGACCCTTGCCGCACTTTTCCATGGGCGTGAGCCTGTCGCCCTGCGCATGGAGGACCGCCATGACACCTGATCTGATCTACGGTGTGACCGGCATTGCCGTTTTCGGCATCGGGCTGGTCGGTGCGCTCTGCGCGCAAGAACGCCTGCGCCGGGTCTTGGCGCTGAAACTCTGCTCGGTGGGCGCGGGCTTCCTGCTGGTGGTGGGGGCCTGGCGCGAACCGCCCGACACTCCCGATCCGGTGCCCCATGCGCTGGTCATCACGGGCATTGTGGTGATGGTCAGCGCCACAGCTGTTGCCCTCGCCCTGATCCGTCGCCTGCAAACACTGGAGGCCGAAGATGACGCCTGATCTAGACCCGATGATCCTTGCGATCTTCCTGCCCCTCTTCGGGGCCATTGCGGCCTTCATGCTGCCGCGCGCTGCCGCTGTGATCGGGCTTGTGACACTGGCGATGACGACCGGCGCGGTATTCTGGCTGGCGCAACGGGTGCTGGCCACCGGGGCCGTGATCGTGCCGCTGGGCGGCTGGGGCGCACCGCTGGGAATTGACCTGCGCGCCGACGGGCTGAGCGTGGCAATGCTCTTGCTGACCAGCGCAGTCGGGTTTCTGGTCTCGGTGGCCGCGCTCGACAGCCTGAAAGGTGCGGATCAGGCGCGCCAGCGGCAGTATTTCTGGCCGCTCTGGCTGTTGTTGCTGACAGGCATGAACGGGGTCTATCTCAGCACGGATATCTTCAACCTCTATGTCATGATCGAGGTCATCGCGCTGGCCGCAGTCGGGCTGACCGTACTGAGCGGGACCAAGGCCGCGCTGCGCGCCGGGCTGGAATACATGTATGCCTCGATCCTGGGCGCGCTTCTGTTCCTGATGGGGGTTGGGTTTGTCTACATGCAGGCCGGGCAGCTGGATTTCGCAGGGCTGATCGCAGCAGAACCGTCTGCGGCCATGAGCGCTGCGCTGGCACTGATGATTGTGGGGCTGCTTCTGAAAACCGCGCTCTTCCCGCTGCATTTCTGGCTGCCTGCGGCCCATGCCAATGCCACCGCGCCGGCTTCTGCGCTGCTGTCGGGGCTGGTGGTCAAGGCTGCACTCTATATCTTCCTGCGGCTCACAACCTACATGCCCTTGCCCGACGAGATCCTTATTACCCTGATCGGCGCGCTTGGCGCAGGCGCGGTGCTCTGGGGCGGCGTGCAGGCGCTGCGCGCGGAGCGGCTGAAACTTCTGGTCGCGTGGTCGACGGTTGTGCAGATCGGGTTGATCTTCATCGCTTTCGCGCGCGCAGGTCAGGTCGGGCTTGCGGAGAGCTGGAAGGCAGCGGCGCTGCTGATCCTTGCGCATGGGGTGGCCAAGGCTGCGATGTTCCTGGCTGCAGGGCGGATCAAGGATGAGATCGGCCATGACCGCATCCGCGATCTCGACCGTGCCCCTGTCCGTCCGACACTGGCGCAATTCACCTTCGCGCTGGCCGCAATCAGCCTGATCGGCCTGCCTCCATCACTGGGTTTCATCGGCAAATGGTCGCTGATGGAAGGGGCCATGTCGGCAGGCTACTGGCACTGGGTCGTGATCACGATGATCGGCACGCTGATGTCGGTCGCCTATTTCAGCCGCGTGCTGTCGGCGTTTCTGCGCTTTGACCGGGTGCGCGCCCCTGTGGGCGAGCATCAGGGCTGGGCGCTGGCCGATGCCGCGCCGCTGACGCTTGCGCTCACGGCCATCGGGCTGGGCCTGATGGCGGCCCCGATCCTGCGCTTTATTGAAATCGGTTATCCTTTCGGAGCTGCGCTATGATGGACGCCCCTCTGCTGCCTCTGTTCATCCTGATGACGTCGCTGCTTGCCGCGCCCATCCTGTTCGCGCTGCCCGAGCGTTCAGCAAGGCTGCGCACCGGGATCAACCTGAGCATGGCCGCGTTGAAAGTGGCACTGGTCGGCTGGCTGAGCCTGAAAGTCAGCCAGGGGGGGATCTACGATCTGCGCTTCGAGATGCTGCCAGGGCTGGAATTCAAGCTGCAGGCCGATCCGCTGGCGATCCTCTTCATCGCGCTGTCGGCCGTGCTGTGGCTGATCACGACCGTCTATTCAGTGGGCTATTTGGAACATGGCCCCCATCGCGCGCGGTTTTTCGGCTTTTTCAGCCTCTGCGTGGCCGCGACCGTGGGCATTGCGATGTCGGGCAACCTGTTCACTTTTCTTCTGTTCTACGAGCTGCTGACGCTGGCGACCTATCCGCTGGTCATCCATCGCGGCGATGCAGCCTCACTGCGGGCGGGCCGCATCTATCTGATCTACACGCTCGCAGGCGGGCTGGTGCTGCTTCTGGGCACGCTGGGACTTTGGGTGCTGGCAGGCACAACCGATTTCGTGCCCGGCGGTGTGCTCGCAGATGTCGTGGCGGAAACCCCGCTGGCAGCGAAGCTGCTCTTTGTGGTGCTGATCGGGGCGCTGGGGGTGAAGGCCGCGCTCTTTCCCTTCCATGCCTGGCTGCCGATTGCCATGGTCGCGCCCGCGCCCGTCTCGGCGCTGCTGCACGCGGTCGCTGTGGTCAAGGCGGGCGCGTTCGGGATCATGCGCGTGGTCTATGAGGTCTTCGGCATCGAGACCGCGCAAGCGCTTGGGGTCACCGTGCCGCTGGCAGTGCTGGCCGGGATCACGATCATCTATGGCTCGCTACGCGCCATCACGCAGGATGACATCAAAAAACGGCTGGCCTATTCGACGGTCAGTCAGGTCAGCTACATCACGCTCGGGGTGGCGCTTGCCAGCCCCATCGCCGCGACCGGCGCGCTGGCGCATCTGATCCATCAGGGGCTGATGAAGATCACCATGTTCATGGCCGCAGGCAATCTGGCCGAAGGGCTGGGTGTCAAGCGCGTCAGCCAGATGGACGGGGTGGGCCGCGCCATGCCGGGCACGATGCTGGCTTTCTCTTTGGCCGCGCTTGGTATGATCGGGCTGCCACCGCTCGCAGGCTTCGTGAGCAAATGGTATCTCGCCCAAGGCGGGCTTGAGGCCGGGCAGGACTGGGTGATCGCGCTCTTGCTGGGGTCGAGCCTGCTGAATGCGATCTACTTCCTGCCCATGCTGCACCGGGCGTGGTTCTGCGATGCCGCCGCACAGCGCGACGGCGCGCCGGGGCGTCCGCGCATCGGCTGGATGCTGGCCGCGCCCCCCATCACCACGGCCGTTCTGGTGCTGGTCGCGGGCGGCTTTGCCAATGCGCCCTTCAGCCCGCTGGAATGGACCCGCTTCATCGTTGCCATCGAGTATCAGGAGTAATCGCATGACGCTTCTTGCTTTTGCCTTCGCGCTTGGGCTGCCGTTGATGCTGGCGCTGGCCCTG
>SKIM01000168.1 GCA_007116445.1 Natronohydrobacter sp. | reverse complement strand
TGTGCCATAGGTTGAGGCCTGCACCATGACCGTTACGAAGGATGTGATGTCAGATATATCACAGCGCTTGGCCATGTCCTTGAGCACCTCGCCGCGTTCGCGGCCGGCTTTGACCTGTTCGCCAACAGCGCCAAACTCCTCGCTCAGGGCCGGATAGGCCGGGGCGATTTCTCGCGCGACGCGTTGAATGGACTGGTCAAGCGACTGGCCGGCTTCGACGCAGATCAGCATCATGTCGAGCGCGTCGGGGAAACCGGAGAGAATCTCTTCCTGTCGCGCGGCAACCCGGTTTTCGATCCAGCGCCGGGGCGCGATATAGCCGATAAGCATCGGCAAGACCAGAACCGCAGCCATGAGAACGGGGGTGTCGAACTTCTCGGGCATGATCACGAAAACGACCAGAAGCGAAATGATCAGCGCTGCAACGGCAAGAATGAACTGTAGCGCCGCGAAATCGCGCACAGCATGTTTGCCGTGATAGCCCGCCTGGATCATGCGCTGACGCGCGGCGGACAGTTCCTTTTCGTTTTCGGGCTCCAGGAAGCGGCCGAAATTGTTGAGCGCCTTGATCTCGCGCCCTTTGCCGCGCCGCAGCGCGTTCTGCGCCTCGCTGCTGGCCGCGCTGCGTTCCTTGGCCTGCTGCGAAAACTTCGCCATCGGGTCAGGCCGCTCGCCCTTCGCCAAAGCGACCAGTGCAATCCCCAGCAAAAGCACTGCGCCAAGGGCAGCAACTGTGATCATCCCCATGGGGCTATTGAAGATATCGAGCATCAGACGCGCCTTTCATGGACCAGCCGCCATACAGTGTGACTCTCAAACCTTGATGTCGGTCATCTTGCGCATATAAAGTACATTGATGATCAGGAAGAGACAGACCACAATGGCCAACGGAAGATAGAGCGGGGTTTCCTTGACGTTATCGTAATAGTCGGGCTTGATCGCCTGGATCGCGACCAGGGCGACCAGAGGGAAGATGGACAAAAACATCCCCGACCAGCGGGCTTCTGCCGTGATCGCCCGGACGCGCCGGAACAGCTTGAACCGTGAACGGACCACTTTCGACAAACCATCCAGAATCTCTGCCAGATTGCCACCTGACTTCTGTTGGATCGACACTGCGACAGCAAAAAAACGCAGATCCTGCAGGTCCACACGTTCCCCGAACTCGGCAATTGCTTCGCCTGCATCGCGCCCGTAAGAAATTTCGTCAGCGATCAGACCCAGTTCTGTTCCCAGAGGATCAGCCACTTCATCTGCCGCAATGCCAAGCGCGGCCCCGAACGGATGCCCGACACGCAGCGAGCGGACCATCAGGTCGATGGCTTCCGGAAGTTGTTCTTCAATCGCAGCCACACGTTTCTTGGCCTTGCTGGAGACCCAGAAGAAGACGCCACCAAACCCGAAAACAACCGCAATCCCGATGCGCATCGAAAGCTCGGACGCCGTTGCGAGGCTGAGCATGACGAAGCTGAATACACTGAGCCCAACCATCAGCAACAAGAGCGTACGGGCCGAGAATGCGATATTGCCCTTGCGCGCGCGGTCTTCGAGCAGGCCATAGATCGGAAGGGACAACCCACCGCTGTGAATGGACCGCTCCTTGCGCAGCTGCTCCATCACGTCTTTCTTGCCATTGCCCTTTTCGAGCAGAACCAGACGCCGATTCAGTTTGGAGTCATGTTCGATGCTGCGACCGAAGGCGAGCAGGTAAATGCCGTTGATCAGCAGCAGCACGGCACCGAAGATTGCGACATAGATCAGAGGGCTGAGCGACAGTTCCATCAGTTACCTCCGCCCGACGACTTCGTCATAGATGGTGCTCGGCAATTCATATCCCCAGCGCTTGAAGCGATCCGAGAAGGCTGAGCGCAGACCAGTGCCGGTGAAATGCCCCACAATCGTGCCATCGGGTTCAAGGCCGGTGCGTTCGAAGCGGAAGATTTCCTGCATCGTGATGATATCGCCTTCCATCCCGGTGATTTCCGTGACCGACATCATCCGGCGTGATCCGTCCTGCAGTCGCGAAACTTGCACGATGACATTCACGGCCGATCCGATCTGGCTGCGCACGGCGCGCAGCGGCATGTCGATCCCGGCCATCGCGACCATGTTTTCCAGTCGGCTGATCCCGTCGCGCGCAGAGTTGGCGTGGATCGTGGTCATTGATCCGTCATGGCCCGTATTCATCGCCTGAAGCATGTCGATGACTTCCTCGCCGCGGGTCTCGCCGACGATGATCCGGTCGGGACGCATCCGCAGCGCATTGCGCAGGCAGTCACGCTGGGTGACCGCGCCGCGACCCTCCATATTGGCAGGGCGACTTTCCATCCGCCCGACATGCACCTGTTGCAGCTGCAATTCGGCCGTGTCCTCGATGGTCAGCACGCGCTCTTCATTGCCGATGAAGCTCGACAGGGCATTCAGTGTCGTGGTTTTGCCCGAGCCGGTCCCGCCAGAGACGATGATATTCAACCGCGTCGACACCGCAGCTTCGAGATAGAGCGCCATCTCTTCGGTGAAAGCGCCGTATTTCACCAGATCCGCGATGCCCAGCTTGTCCTTCTTGAACTTCCGGATCGAGACCAGCGAGCCGTCGACTGCAACCGGCGGGACCATCGCGTTGAAGCGCGACCCATCGGCCAGGCGGGCGTCGACATAGGGGTTGGATTCGTCAACCCGGCGCCCGACAGCAGACACGATCTTGTCGATGATGCGCAGCAAATGACGCTCGTCGCGGAAGGTGACATCCGTCAGCTCCAGCTTGCCCGCGCGTTCGACAAAGATCTGCTTGGGGCCATTGACCAGGATGTCGTTGACCGTGTCATCTTGCAGCAATGGCTCCAGCGGCCCAAGGCCCATGACCTCGAAATAAAGCTCGGTATTGAGGATCGAGCGCTCTTCGCTGTTGAGCACCACATCCATTTCTGCCAGCGCTTCTGCCGAGATCGTGGTGATTTCCGCACGCAGTTCGGCCTCGCTCGCCCGCTCCAGCGCCGAAAGGTTCAGGTTCTCGAGCAAACGCTTGTGCAGTTCGGCCTTGACGGCATTCAGACGTTGTTTGCGCTGTTGCGCGCGATCCGTCGGTTCCGCTTTCGCAGGCACCGCGACATTGGCCTTGGGACGCACGCTCGCGTTACGCTCGGGTTCCGGCTTTTTCGGCGCCGGTCGCTGCGGCACAGATTCCACAGGCTTGACTGGCTGAGCGCCGGAGGATTTGCGATATCTTGCGAACATTTACCTGACCCTTTGCTACTACTCAGCCGCAATCCGCGCTGCCTGAGACGTCTCGTAAAGCGCGGCTGCGAATTTGTGCATTTCTTTCGCCACGGCATTTTTCGGCGCATATTCGGCAAGCGGCAGACCGTGATCATTGGCATCGCGGACCTGTGTCCCACCATCGGGGATCTGGGCTGCGATGCTGATCCCGAGGCTTTCGGCCATCCGCTTCGCCCGCGCCTTGCCCCCAAGATCGGTGAAGCGGGGCGCGCGATTGAGGATGAAGCGGTGTTTGTCTGTCGCAATCCCATCGGCTTTGAGGGCGCGGATCATGCGCAGCGTATTCTGGGCCGAGCGCAGGTCCAGTTCCAGCATGGCGAAATAGAGATCTGACATCTGCAGCACGGTTTCCGTCCAGTGCACGATGGTCCGGGGCATATCGATGATGACGAAATCAAACTGGTCGCGGGCCATGGAAATGACGCGCTCGATCTCGTCGGGTGACAGAAGATCCAGCGGCAACATGTCGAAAGGCGCAGTCAGTACCTGCAAACGGTCCTGAAACTTCTGGGTTGCGGCGAAAAATGCGTCTTCGTCCATGGTGCTGGTCTGTGAAAGCAGCTCATAAACCTTTTCGGTGCGTGCAATATCGAGGTAGGTCGACACCGATCCGGATTGCAGGTCGAAATCGAGAATGCAGACTGTATGGCCATGCTCGGCGCCAAGGCCGCTCAGTTCCCAGGCAAGGTTGACGGCAAAATTCGTGCCCCCCGCGCCACCGGCGAGGGATTGCACGGCAAAGACAGATCCGTTCTTGCCAGTCGGCGCCTTGATCGCATGCGAGGCGACGCCGGGGGTATCCGTGCCCCGCTTGAGCCGTGCGATAGCATCTTCGAGCGCGTTTTCAGGCAATGGATAGGGCACGAAATCGCCTGCTCCGGCGCGCAGCAATTGGTGCAACACGATCGGGGACAGCGCTTCGGCGATCAGCAGCACCTGAATCTTGCGTTCGGCCGCTTTCTCGATGATGCCGCGGATGACCGGCAGCGTGCCCTCGTCTTCATCATCGAGCGCAATCGCCAACATTTCCAGATCGGAAGAACTGTCGTCACGCAGGAACGCCGTGGCCTCGTTGAAGCTGAGATCGCCCCAATCCTCCTGAAACACCGCTTCCATGTCTTCGATCAGAAGGTCGAAATTCTGCACATCGCGCGACACCGTGCAGGCACGGATCTTCATTGGAATGTGGTCATCAGTGCTCGCCATTTTGGCTTCCTCAAATTCGACTCGGTTATTCTTGATACGCAACCGACAAGGAATCACAGCATTCGGATTCTATCGGCTCTTTATTGAGAAATGATTGTCCTTAAATCTGGCAAGAATTGGGCTAAATTGTTAAAATTGTTCGATCTGACGCAGCTGTGTCCAGGACATCGTGGGGCCAGCGGGATGCGCCAGGATTGGCCGGGCACAGGAACCTGAATTTCTTCGCAAATTCCGATGAGATATCGCGAAACCGGCAATGCGGAACCGCCCTGCGCGACAGGGCAGTTCCATCGCAAGATTTGGTTACTCGGTAATGTGCAATTCCTGTGCGCTCGCGACATATTGCCGGTCGATAATCCGCGCGTAGCGTCCGTCCATCACGGTGTCGCGCCGCCCCATCACACCCGAAATTTCGGTCACTGTGCGCCGGTTTGCTGGTTCATATCCCTGCGATACGATCAAGGGCTGGGTCTTGCCCCGCGACACGACAGCCAGAATGCTGGCCGTAGGAACGCCGAGCGAGATCAGGTAGCGCTTGACCGCATCGGCACGGCGCTGTCCCAGCGCCATATTGTAGGCATGCGTGCCAACAGCATCAGTATGGCCATAGATCTTGTAGCGCAATTCGGGAAATTGTTTCATCCAGCGGGCCTGAATGGCCAGTTTCGCCCGCGCCGTCTCATCCAGAACCGCGCTGTCGAAGGCGAAATTCACCATCGATGGCACTTCGGCATGGAAGCGTTTGGTCATGATCTCGGCAAGGCTGATCTGCCCGCTCTGAAGCATGGTGTTATGCATTGTCGGATTGCCGAAAAATCCCTCATCGAGCTGACTTCCGGCCTCGCGGTTGAAGCTTGAATTCACGTCGCTGCACGCCGTCAGGCCAAAACCGGCCGCGCCCAGCAGAAAGAAACGTCTGTTGATAGCCATGACAGGCTCCTTTGTCCTTTGCCCGGAACAGGGCTGATCAGTCCATGACGTAGCCGAAGCTTCCGCCGAATTCCTGCCGTGCCACTTCGCCAAGCGCCCCGGAACCTGGCGCGCTCAGGCGCCCGCTCAGGAACAGATCGCGCTCGCTGGGGGGGCGGACCCGATCGGTCGGAAGGATCAGAGCTTCACCACGGGTCGGCGTGACCAGATGGGCCGTGATGACAATCACAAGCTCGGTCTGTTCGCGCTGGTAATCAGCACTGCGAAACAGCGCGCCGAGGATCGGGAGTTCCGACAGCCAGGGCACCGAGCGCGAGCTGGCGCGGAAATCATCTTCCAGCAGCCCGGCAATCGCGAAACTCTCGCCATCGCGCAGCTCGACCGTGGTCTGGGTGTCGCGGCGGCGGAAGGCGTTGACCGTTGTCCCGCCGACGGTGACAGTATTGGCACCGTCCAGCGAACTGACGGCCGCGTTCAGCCGCAGATTGATGACATTGTCATCGAGCACCCGTGGTGTGAACTTGAGCTCAACTCCGAAATTCTTGTAATCGATGGTGACATCACCATCGCGGAGCACGGGGACCGGATATTCCCCCCCTGCCAGGAACGAAGCTTCCTGCCCCGAAAGCGCCGTCAGGTTCGGCTCGGCCAGTGTGCGCGCCATGCCCTGAGTTTCGAGCGCTTCGAGCAAGACCTGCGC
>SKIM01000232.1 GCA_007116445.1 Natronohydrobacter sp. | reverse complement strand
TGGGTTGCGCTTGGCGGTGCGACAGGCGCGCAGCATCGCGCCCTTCTGGAGGCGCAGGGCGTCCCGCTGCGCGCCTTTGATCTGCCAGTCGAGACGCGGCAAAGCTGGGCCGTGACCGAAGACAGCGGCGCGCAGTTTCGGCTGCAACTGCCCGGTGATCCCTGGTCTGAGGCTGATGCCGTTCGTGCGCTTGAAGATATTGCGCAGGCCGCGCAGGGGCTGGTGGTGCTCTCGGGCAGCCAGCCGCCGGGCGTGTCTGCAGAATTTCCCGCGATGCTCGCTGCGCGACTTGGGCCAGACCGACTGATTGTCGATACCTCTGGCCCGGCCCTGCGGCAGCTGATCAACGCTGCTGAGATGCCCTTGCTGGCCCTGCGCCTTGATCAGGCCGAGGCCGAAGCGCAGGCGGACAAAAGGCTGCCAGACGCGCAGGACACGGCCCGTTTCGCCCAGGCGCTGCGCGCGCGCGGTGTCGCAGAGGTGATCTGCATCGCGCGCGGGGCTGATGGCAATATCCTTGCGGATGCAAGCGGCTGCCTGCACTGCTGCCCGCCACAAGTGCCGGTGCGCAGCAAGATCGGCGCAGGTGACAGTTTCACCGGGGCCTTTGCTTTGGCGCTGGCGCAGGGCCGCGGGGCGGGTGACGCTCTGCGAGAGGGCACCGCCGCCGCCGCTGCAACCGTGATGAGTGCGGGCACTGCGCTCTGCGCGCCTGATGACATGGGTGCGCTGGCCGCCCAATGCCGAATGATGCCGCTTGACAGTTGACCGCTCTGGCGCAAAACGTGGCCCTTATGCTTGATTTGCGCCCCGTCTTTCACATCCTCGGTCTGCTGGCGCTGACGCTGGGCGTGCTGATGCTGATTCCGGCCGCTGTGGATTGGCAGGCGGGCAATGACAACTGGCAGGCTTTCATCCGTGCAAGTTTCCTTGTCAGCCTGATTGGTGGAATTGCCGCACTCGCCACACGCGAGGCGCTGGCCGATGGGCTGGGGCGGCGGCAGTCCTTTCTGCTGACAGCGAGCCTCTGGGCGGTGCTGCCGACGCTGGGCGCGCTGCCTTTTGTGATGGGCGGGATCGTGGATAACGCAACGGATGCGCTTTTTGAGGCCGTCTCGGGCATGACCACAACTGGCACGACCGTCTTGACCGGGCTTGATGACATGCCGCCCGGTGTGCTGGTCTGGCGCTCGATGCTGCAATGGCTGGGCGGGCTTGGCATCGTCATCGTCGCGCTGGTTTTTCTGCCCGTGCTGCGCGTCGGTGGGATGCAGCATTTTCAGGCCGAGGCCTTTGACACGATGGGCAAGGTTCTGCCGCGCGTCTATGATATTTCGATGGGGCTGCTGCAGGTTTATATCGGGCTGACCGTCGCTGCGACCGTGTCCTATCTGGCCTATGGGATGAGCGGCTTTGACGCCATCAATCACGCCATGACCACGATCGCCACTGGTGGGTTTTCGACCACGGATCAGTCCTTCGCGAAATTCACCGGCCCGCTGGAATATGTCTCTGTGCTTTACATGCTGCTCGCCGGGCTGCCCTTCATCCGCTTCATTCAGCTTGTCGGTGGCTCATGGCAGCCTTTCCTGCGCGATGTGCAGGTGCGCGCCTTCCTGCGTTGGGCCGCCTATGCGGTGGTGGCGATCATCCTTTACCGGCTTGCGACCAGCGACGGCCACCCGCTCGATATCCTGCGGGGGACGCTGTTCAATGTCGTCACACTGATGACCGGGACAGGCTATGGCAGCGAAGATGTGTCCGATTGGGGGGATTTCCCGCTCCTGGTGGTTGTGCTGATGGGCTTCATCGGGGCCTGCACGGCCTCAACCGGTTGTTCGCTCAAGGTGTTTCGTTATCTTGTGTTGTTCGAGGCGATCCGCGGCCAGATGCAGCGGCTGCGCAGGCCCAGCCAGATCGTGGCGCTCAGGCTTGACGGCAAACGGTTGGAGCCGGATGTCATTTCCTCGGTGATTGTGATGTTCACAGTGTTTGTGGCCAGCTTCATGGCGCTTGCAGTTGCGCTGTCGCTGACCGGGCTGGAATTGCGCACGGCGATCACGGCAGCCTGGACGTCGATCTGCAATGTCGGCCCGGTCTTCGGCCCGGAAGTGACTGACAGCGGGGCTGTGACTGAGTTCCCGCTTGCGGCCAAATGGTTGATGATCATCGGCATGTATGTCGGCCGGCTGGAAATTCTGACTGTGTTGGTGCTGTTGCTGCCGCGCTTCTGGCGTGGCTGACTGAGAAGGATGGCATGGAATGAAGCCCTTTGTGATCGTGCAACTGCGCCCCGAATCCGAGGCCGCCGACGAGGAATTCGCGGCCATTCTGCGCCGGGCCGGGCTGACGGAAGGCAATGCGCGGCGCATCCGGCTTGATCAGGGCGATCTGCCGGAAGATCTGGACCTGCGCGCTGTGTCTGGTGTGATCGTCGGTGGCGGGCCGGGCTGTGTCAGCGATCTGCCGCATGAGAAAACGCCGATGGAAGCGCGGATCGAGGCGCAGATTCTCGGCCTGATGCCGCATATCGTGGCCGAGAATGTGCCGTTTCTGGGATGTTGCTACGGGATCGGCATTCTGGGCCGTCATCTCGGCGCGCCCGTGTCCAAAGACCATCATGGCGAAGATGTCGGCGCGATCACCTGCACGCGCAGGTCTGAGAGCGCGGGCGATCCGCTGCTCGACGGGCTGCCCGAACGCTTCACAGCGCTGGTGGGCCACAAGGAAGCGCTTGACGCGCTGCCAGATGGCGCGGTGCATCTGCTCGAAGGGGCGCGCTGCCCGATCCAGATGCTGCGCTACCGCGACCGCATCTATGCGACCCAGTTCCACCCCGAAGCCGATGGCGACAGCTTTGCCCTGCGCATCCGGGTTTACCGCGAAAAAGGCTATTTCCCGCCCGAACGCGCCGCTGCGCTGACCGAAGCCTGTGCCGGGGTGCGCACGGAAGCCTCAGGCCGGATCCTGGCCAATTTCGTGCGCCATTTCGCGCAGCCCTGATCCGCTCAGTTCCAGCACGACACCAGCACGGTCAGATCGCCCGCCACCCGCGTCAGCACTTCGGGCGGCATCACGACATCTTCGCGCAAGGTGCCGCTGGACACATTGCTGCGCGCCAGAAAATCGCGGATCGCCTTTGATGAGATCGCGTAATTCACATCCGAAGGCAATTGCCGCGTTCCGTCCTGTGGCGCGCCCGACAGCAAACCCAGTACCGCGCCATTGGGGCCGAATACCGGCCCGCCCAGATCGCCCTGCCGGACTTCGGCGCTCAGCCGCAGCCGATCGGTTTCGCCTGCAAGCCCGCTCAGATCCGCCACGCGCCCGAAGGTCAGCACAGGGCGGCTCATGACATCCTCGAAGGAAAAGCCCGAAATCGTGATCTCGCTGCCCAGATTGGCCACGCGCTCTTCGAACTGTGCAAAGGCCATCGGCACGAGCGGGGTTTCCGGCTTCAGCACGGCCAGCCCGAGCGTGTCGTCCACCGCATGCACCCGCGCATCGTAGCTTTCGTCAATCGTGATGCGCTCGCATTGCGCCACGGCCTCGGCGCTGGTCAGGACAGTGCCGGTTGCGTCAATGTAAAAGCCTGAACGCGAACGCTCTGGCCGACGGACGGCCAGCCCGGCCAGGAGATCCGCACGCGACACTATGCTGGCCGGGCCCGCGCTGTCGGGCAGGGTGCCTGTGAAGGTCTGGAAACTCGCCTCCATCATCGGCAGAACCCGCGCCATCTGCGCGTCGCGCTCTGGTGTCCAGACCAGCGTATAGCCCTTGATGGCCCCGTCGCGCAGCTGCGCGACCGTATGCGATCGCAGCGTATCGTTCTGTCCGGTCAGCAGAAAGGAGTTCTGCCGCCGCGTGCGCTCGCCCTCGAGGGGCACGATTTCCAGCGTCTGCATGATCTCATAAAGCCCGAACAGCGTGGATTGATTGCCTGATTGGCTGATCAGCAGCACCTGAACGCCACTGTCGTCGCGGCTCGTGTAATGCGCGAAAGGGGTCTCATGGCGGTCGAAGTCGATCAGTGCCATGGGCAGGTCGATGCTGATCCCGGCCTGTTCATCACGGATGGTGCGCATCCCCAAAGCCGCGAGTTCGCCGCGATAGGCGTCCAGCAGTTGCCCGCGTTGCCGCGTGGTCAGCACCCCGGTCGGCGCGAAACCTTCGGCCGTTTGCCAAGCGCTCATGGCGCGGCGCGTGCCCGGACCGAAAGCCGCATCGATCGAAAGATCATAGAAGCCAAACCATTGCAGGGCAGTCTGAAGCTCGGCGCGGGCATCGCGGTCCAGCGCCCGTTCGCTGGCCTGCGCCTGACGCAGTGTTTCTTCCGGTTCCGGCTCTGGTATGGCCTCGACTGCGGGCGCCAAGTCCGGTTCCGGCTCCGGCTGGGCGGCAAGTACCGCCATATCCTCGGTCGGGCGGTTTTCGGTCGCAGCCACAGGCGCCGCGCCGTCACGCGGGAAAATCTGCTCCAGATAGTCCGAGCCGTTGCTGACAAAGGCATCAACCGGGATCGCCCCTTCGGCGCGCAACTGACGACGCACGCTGAACGCGTCCAGCTCGCTTTCAAAAGGCCCGATGCTCAGCGCGTGCCAGTTGCTGGGCAATGTGAAGCCGCTGACATTGCCCAACCGCTGGTTCAGGATCTCGGCACGTTCCAGCGCCATGTCCAATTCGCGATGTGCCTCGACCTGCACCCAGCGTTGATCCTGCGCCATGACCGCGCTGGCACTGATCAGCGCGACAAATGACCCAGAGGCTGCCAGCCTCCCCAAGCAGCCAGACCTGAATTTCATGCTGTGACGTCCTTCCAAATCGCTTCTTTCCAGACCCGCACGGGTTTGCCCGTTGACCCTGTCGGGCAGCTTGCCTATTGAGGCGCAGCATTATGAAAATCCGACGATAAAACAAGAGGCGGCCATGTCTGACGGCCCGGAGACCGGATCACAAAAGCCACAGTGCTTTCAGGACATCATCCTGCGGTTGCAGAATTACTGGGCCGCTCAGGGCTGCGCAGTGCTGCAACCTTACGACATGGAAGTGGGCGCGGGCACGTTTCACCCGGCCACCACCCTGCGTGCACTCGGCACACGCGCCTGGGCCGCAGCCTATGTCCAGCCTTCGCGCCGCCCCACCGATGGGCGCTATGGCGAAAACCCCAATCGTCTGCAGCATTACTACCAGTATCAGGTGATCATCAAACCCTCGCCGCCTGATCTTCAGGATCTCTATCTCGGAAGCTTGCGCGCTATCGGGATCGACGACAGCTTGCACGATATCCGCTTCGTTGAGGATGACTGGGAAAGCCCGACGCTCGGCGCCTGGGGCCTGGGCTGGGAAGTCTGGTGCGACGGGATGGAAGTGTCGCAATTCACCTATTTTCAACAGGTTGGCGGGCATGACTGCCGCCCTGTTTCGGGCGAGCTGACTTACGGTCTGGAGCGTCTGGCGATGTATGTGCTGGGCGTCGATCATGTGATGGACATGCCCTTCAATGCGCCCGACGCGCGCATTCCGCTGACATATGGCGATGTGTTCCGCCAGACCGAAGAGGAATATTCGCGCCATAATTTCGACGGGGCGGATACCGAAAAGCTGTTCCAGCATTTCAAGGATGCCGAAGCAGAATGCCAGCGATTGCTGGGCTTCGACGCGAGCGATCCCAAACTTGGCAACCGCGCGAATATCATGGTGCACCCGGCCTATGACCAATGCATCAAGGCCAGTCACCTGTTCAACCTGCTCGATGCGCGCGGTGTGATCTCGGTCACCGAACGCCAAGCCTATATCGGCCGCGTGCGCGCGCTGGCGAAACTCTGCGCGGATGCTTTCGTGCAGACTGATGCCGGGGGGGCAGTGGCCTGATGGGCAAGTTTCTGGTGATCCTGCTTCTGGGCTGCACCATCGTTGCTGGCGTAGGGGCATGGTATCTGCAGGTCCATGGGTTCTATGACCGGCTGCCCGAACAGACGAACGTCCGCCTCACACCGCTTGCCTCTGCTGCGACGCAGAACTTCCCGGTGTCGAATTTCCGCGCCATCGACAGCGACAGCTCGCCCATCCGCTTCCGCGCCTGCTTCGACATCGACGCAGACCCCGCTCAGTTCACGCCCTAT
>SKIM01000160.1 GCA_007116445.1 Natronohydrobacter sp. | reverse complement strand
GGCACGCCATGTTCCTGCCCGATGCGGGCGAGCGCCGAGGTGTCCTTGGGAAAGCACGAGCCGCCATAGCCCGGCCCCGCATGCAGGAACTTGTTGCCGATGCGCCCGTCCAGCCCCATGCCTTTGGCGACCGATTTGACATCCGCCCCAACCCGCTCGCACAGCGCCGCGATCTCGTTGATGAAGCTGATCTTCGTCGCAAGGAACGCGTTGGCGGCGTATTTGATCATCTCGGCAGATTCGAGATCCGTATAGACAATGGGAAAATCGCGCAGGAACAGGGGCCGGTAGATATCGCCCATGATGTCGCGTGCGCGATCGCTCTCAAGGCCCACCACCACGCGGTCGGGCTTCATGAAGTCATCGATGGCCGCCCCTTCGCGCAGGAATTCGGGGTTCGAGGCCACGTCGAATTCCGCCTCTGGCCGGGTCTTGCGGATCACCTCGGCCACTTTGCGATTGGTGCCCACAGGCACAGTCGATTTGGTCACGACGACAGCGTAACCCGTCAGCGCGCGGGCGATATCTTCGGCGGCGGCCATCACATAGGTCAGGTCCGCATGCCCGTCACCGCGCCGTGTCGGCGTGCCCACGGCGATGAACACGGCATCGGCTCCGTCCACAGCGGCGCTCAGATCGGTGGTGAATGTCAGCCGCCCGGCTTCGACATTGCGCGCCATGACTGCATCGAGGCCCGGCTCATAGATCGGCACTTCGCCCCGCTCCAGCATCGCGATCTTTTCCGGCATCTTGTCGACGCAAACGACATGATGGCCGAAATCCGAAAAACAAACCCCAGAGACAAGCCCGACATAACCGGTCCCAATCATCGCAATCTTCATCGTCAACTGTCCTTCTTTGTAATCGTTGAGCGCTGCGCTGCATCTGCACGGCAGGTTCGCAAACGGGCGCCATGGCCTTGCGGCCCGGTTTTACGGCGCAAACTGGTCAATGGCGCCTCTTCAGGTCGGCGCGGATCTCGGCGAGATCCTGTTCGGAAAGGTCGGCACCAATCTCTTCCATCTCAGCCCTCAGAGCCTCGTATTCAGCCATCTTTCGGATCATGAAGCGCCGCGTCAGCCGCGCCTTCTCGGCGATGCCGTGCGGGGTCAGCTTGTAGGCATAGCGCCGCTTGTCCGCAGCGGCGGTGAAATTCGACAGCTTCAGCATTCCCTTCTCGACCAGCGCATTGAGCACATAGTGAATGCCACCTGTGCTGACGCCGACTTCCTTTGCCAGCTCGCGCTGGGTCATTTCGGGGTTGTCCTGCAGCAGGCGCAGGATGCGAAACTTCACATCCTCGCGCAGCTTGTCGCGCTGGGTGGTCATGACTGGGCGGCTCTTTCGCAGGCTACCGCACAAGGACTGCCGAAAGGGCGCCTTGATGATGACGGGTTCGCAATGTGAAGCGGAATCGACATGATTGCTCAAGTCCGAGCAATATACATGCCGCGCAGGGCGCGCAAGCGGCAAGTATAAGGATTTCGTGGAATGTGCGCCGGACCGGCCACATGCCTGAATTTTCAGCATGGCGCAGAGGCTGCGCCTGCGCCGGCATCGCACCGCGCGGGCATCGCGTAACGCTTTGCAGCGTCAAACGCAATGAAAAATGCTGCGCATGCGAAGGACCTGGGCGGTGGCGCCAGGCTCAGGGTGAGATGCGCTTCGCCTCGATGGTCTTGATCAGCATCCATTCCACGCCTTCCCGATCGATTCGATTGGGCCAGCGCATGAGCGATGACGGGTCGTTGGGCGGGCGGTGCTGGAGTGACGAGGATCAGAAATCTGTCGGTGCCCCGCCCTCGCTCTTGCGGCGCGCGACGAAATCCAGCAAGGCCTCGCGCCGGTCTTCAGCCAGAGCAGGGGGCGTGAAGGTGTCAACGATGTTGCGATAGATGCGATGCGCGCGGGTGATGGTGTCCGTCGCGCCGTCATTCTCCCAGGCTTCATAGTTACGCCAGTCGGACACAAAGGGCGCATAAAACGCCGTTTCATATCGCTCTCGTGTGTGGTCTGTCCCGAAGAAATGCCCGCCAGCCCCCACTTGCCGGATCGCGTCCAGCGCAAGCGCCTCGGGTGTGGTTTCATTCAGGACCGGCTCGAAATAGCGCTGGATCATCTGCAACATCTCGCAATCCATGACGAATTTCTCAGGGGACGCGATCAGCCCGCCCTCCAGCCACCCGGCGGCATGATAGACGAGATTGGACCCCGATTGCACAGCCGCCCAGAGGCTGTTGCACGTCTCCCACATGGCTTGCGCGTCAGGGATATTGGCTGTGCAGACCCCGGAGGAGCGCAGCGGCAGGCCATAGCGCCGCGCCAGTTGCCCGGTCATCTGCGTCGCGCGCATGTATTCGGGTGTCCCGAAAGCCGGAGCGCCCGAGCGCATATCGACATTTGACGTGAATGTCCCGATCGCGACAGGCGCACCGGGGGCCGCATATTGGATCAGCGCAATCGCGCAGAGCGATTCCGCGATGGATTGCGCCACCGCACCTGCCAGCGTGACCGGGGCCATGGCGCCGGCCAGCGTGAAGGGCGTCACCACCACAGGCTGCCCGCGCCGCGCAAGGCGCAGTGCGCCATCGATCATCGGAAAGTCATGGCGTAGCGGAGAGACTGAGTTGATATTGGTATACATGCGCGGGGCGGCGTCAAATTCGGCATCACTCAGCCCCGCCGCGATGCGCACCATTTCCATCGCATCCTCGACCCGCTCGCGACCCAGACTGTAGGCATGCACCACCTTGTCTGTCAGCAGCAGCTTTTCCGCGATGCAATCAAGATGCCGGACCGAGGCATGAATATCGACCGGTTCGACCGGATAGCCGCCTGCAACATGGATGCAGTTGAAGCTCTGCGTCAACATCAGGAATTCGCGGAAGGTCTGGAAATCCCCAGTGCGCTTGCCACGGATCATGTCCCAGCTCGATGGTGGCGAGGACACGTTGACAAAGGCCAGGTGCCGGTCGCCCATGCGCACGGCGCGTTCCGGGTTGCGCGGCGTGATGGTAAAGGCCCCCGGCGCGCGCGCCAGCATCGCTTCGACGAAATCACTGTCCATGCGCACATTATGGCCATCAACACGACAACCCGCGTCGCGAAACAGGGCCAGCGCTTCGTCATTCAGGAATTCGACGCCGATTTCCGACAGGATATGCAGCGCCGCCGCATGGATGGCTTCGACGCCGTCCTCAGACAGCGGTTCCGTGGGGCGGTCATTGTTGAGCGGTACGCGCCAGGCCATCTGGTCCAGCCGGAACCCCTGTTTGCGGCGTGCATTTCCGCCCCGCCCGCCAGAACGGACGCGCTTTGCCTCTGGGAGAATTTCGGAACACATGAGCGGCCTTTCGCAAGAGCAGTCCCGACGATGCTAGTGTCGCGGGATTTGCTCTGGCAAGCAGAGTGTTGGCAACAGATCCGCGTGGATCTGCAGCGCTGTCTGGCGGGTCAGACAGCCCTGAGCGACCGCATCCAAGCCGCAGCTTCATGCGCATGCACTTCCGCCGCGCGGATATGCCCGTCAAAGCCCTGCGCCAATTCGCGGATCAGCCGTTTCGAGCGGATCAGCAGATAGACCTCACCCGCATAGACCGCCGCGCGGGTATAGCCAAACAGCGTCATCGGCGGCGCAAAGCGCTTGCGCCCGTCAAACAGATACATCCGAAAAGCCGGATAGAGTTCATCGACCGTGCGCGCGATATGGTCGATCTGGCGTTGCCGCGTCGGGGCCGCCAGGCCCTGCCAGACACCGCAGCCCGCTGCGAATATCTCGAAACTCTGCAGCGGCATGCACATCTCGATATCCGCCTCTGGCTCGCGCGACAGTCTCAGGCGGCGCTGCGTCTGGGCCTGCAGGCGGCGCTTTTCCTGTTCGGAGCTTTGCGCCTGAAAGCTGATGATTTCCGGCGTGCGCATCAGATCGGGCAGCAAGGCCGGGACGTAGCGGATTTTCTGGCCTGTCGCTTCCTGGTGCCAGCGCTCCATCGCAGTGCGGCTTTCCTCATCCAGCGCAGCTTCGGTTTCGACCGCGTCAAAGCTCTGTGTCGCGGTGCCGCTGTCTTCTGACAGGCCCAGAAGCCAGTCGGTCGAAACCTGAAACTGCGCCGCGATCGACAGCAGCGTTTCGGCGCGCGGCAGTCGCGGGTCCGGTCCGGTCAGAAGCTGCGACAGGGCCGAACGATCAATGCCGATCGCCGCCGCAAAACCCGATTGGGTCTGTCCCGACTGTGCCAGCAATTGCACCAAACGTTTGCGGAACAGCGCCGAAGATTCCCGTTTTCCCATGCGGAGTACCCATCTCTTATGTAGACTTTAGTGAACATATTTTTTCAAAAACAGCAATCCTCTTGAATAGTGGCGAGAACACTCGCGTTGCAGGCGCGACCGTTTGAGGCCACCGTCTGCCAAACACCAATAACAGGAGGGATCGTGCGCCGGATCGAATGGCCCACAGGAGCGTTGATCGTGGCTTGCTACGGATTGTGGGCCTTGGCGGGCGCCGCGCTATGGCCTGTCACCCCGCCCCTTGCGCTGGCCGTGATGGCCGTGATGGCCGCGCTGCATTCGTCACTGGTGCATGAGAATCTGCACGGTCATCCGACGCGCTATCGCTGGGTGAATGAGGCACTGGTCACATTGCCCTTGTCGCTGATCTATCCCTACAGGCGCTACAAGGCCACGCATCTGGCCCATCACAATGATGCCCGTCTGACCGATCCGTTTGAGGATCCCGAATCCTACTACAAGGCCCGTTGGGCGCATGAAAGAATGCCGCGCTGGCTGCAAAACATGCTGCGGGTCAACAACACGATGGTCGGGCGGATCATTCTCGGCCCTGTGCTGGGCGCGGCTGGGTTTTTGCGGCAGGAAGCACAGCTTCTGCGCGCCGATGCGCCGGGCGTGCGTCTGGCCTGGGGGCTGCATCTTGCCAGCCTCGCGCCAGTTCTGGCTATGATCTGGGCCTTTGGGATTCCGTTCTGGCTGTATGTGCTGGCGGTTATCTGGCCTGCATTGTCGCTGATCTCGATCCGGACCTATGCCGAACACCGTTGGCATGACGCGCCCGAAGGTCGGACCATCATTGTCGAGCGCTCGCCGCTGTCCTGGCTGTTTCTGAACAACAATCTTCACATCGTGCATCATCAGCATCCATCGGCCCCGTGGTATGACTTGCCGCGCCTCTATCGCGCGGACCGCGCGCATTGGCAGGCGCTCAATCATGGCTATGTCTATGCCAGCTACTGGGAATTGTTCCGCGCCTATGCGCTGCGCCAGAAGGAACCTGTGGTGCATCCGGTGCTCTATTGCCACGACCTGCCGCGCGATCCCGACATACCGCCGACGCCCACACCCCCTGCAAGTGGACAAGCCGCATGACCGGGCTGGCCACTCTGCCCATGTATGACTGGCCAGAGATCCGTGGGCAGGTGGATCGGTTCTATGCCGATTTGCGCGCGCATGTCCCGCAACTCCCTGCCGCTCTGACTCGCCCCGAAACCACGCAGGACTTGCACGCGCTGTGGCGCGATGCAGCGCTTATGCTCGGTCAGACCTGCTGGGGACCGATGCAGGCCGGGCTTGCCGCGTATGTCCATGTGCTGGCGCAACCGCTCTATGACGATGTTCCGGGCGGCAAAGGCGCGTGCTACCGCTCGGCGATTGTCATGCGCGACGGGCCTGCCTGCCCGCCCCCGCCCCATGACGCCGCCGCGCTGCCTGACGGGTTGATGGACGCACGCCCGGCGATCAATGCGCTGGATTCGATGTCTGGCCTCCTCGCCGTGGCGCAGGATATGGGCGCGCCGGATCTGGCAAGCCGCGCACTGATCACAGGAAGCCACCGTGCCTCGGTCCGGGCCGTCGCCGAAGGGGCCGCGGATTTCGCGGCCATAGACTGCCGGTCCTGGTCCCTTGCACTGGCGCATGAACCGGCTGCGCGCGGGTTGACCGTCACAGGCTGGACCGCCCCCCGTCCAGGCCTGCCCTTCATCACAGCCCGCGCCACACCGCTGGGCCTGCGCCGCGCGCTGGCCGATGCGCTCGCACAGCTTGGCGCACAGCCCCTAGCCCAAATCCAGCCCCAGGAGATCCCATGACCCAGACCTATCGTGCCATTGTCATCGGCGG
>SKIM01000036.1 GCA_007116445.1 Natronohydrobacter sp. | reverse complement strand
GGCTGCATTTGAAAGTGATGGGTGTTTTCTTGAATTAACAGAAAGCGGCGCGTTGGTATAGGCTGCGATCATGCACGACATGAAAGGATGATGCGATGCTGGAACTGGCAGTCTGGGGGGCGTGGGCGGAGTTTGCCGTGCGTTGGTTGCATGTGATCACGGCCATTGCGTGGATTGGATCAAGTTTCTATTTCATCGCCCTCGATCTTGGGCTGCGAAAGTCACCTTCGCTCGCGCCGGGTGCACATGGCGAGGAATGGCAGGTCCATGGCGGTGGGTTTTATCACATCCAGAAGTATCTGGTTGCCCCCGACAAGATGCCCGATCATCTGATCTGGCACAAATGGCAAAGCTATGTCACCTGGTTGTCAGGCTTCGCGCTTTTGGCACTCGTCTATTATGTCGGCGCAGAATTCTACCTTATAGACCGAACGGTTGCGGATCTCGAGGTGTGGCAGGCCATCGCGCTCTCGGTCGCCTCGCTGGCTGTCGGCTGGCTGATCTATGACGCGCTGTGCAAGTCGCGCTTTGGCGAGGATAACACGCGGTTGTTGGTGCTTTTGTTCGTGCTGCTCGTGATCATGGCCTGGGGCTATACACAGGTGTTTACGGGCCGCGCGGCACTTTTGCACCTTGGTGCATTTACGGCCACCATCATGAGCGCCAATGTCTTCATGATCATCATTCCCAATCAGAAGATCGTGGTGGCCGATTTGCGTGCGGGCCGGACGCCGGATGCAAAATACGGCAAGATCGCCAAACAGCGCTCGACACACAACAATTACCTGACGCTGCCAGTGCTGTTTCTGATGCTGTCCAACCATTATCCGCTGGCCTTCGCCTCGGAATACAATTGGCTGATTGCGGGGCTTGTTTTCCTCATGGGTGTCACGATCCGGCATTTCTTCAACACAATGCACATGGGCGGGGGGTATAAATGGTGGACTTGGGGGGCCACGACCGCGCTTTTCATCGCAATCATCTGGCTGTCGACACTCGGTCAACCTGGCGAAGCGCAGGAAGAAAGCGCCAGCCTGCCCGCATCGATTGCCCGCTTCGCCATGGACCCGCATTTCGAAGATGCTTATTGGACTGTGGTCGGGCATTGCTCCATGTGCCATGCCGAGCAGCCGCTCTGGCCGGGGTTGCATTGGGCCCCCAAGGGCATTCTCCTCGAAACTGAAGCTCAGATTGCGCGCGCAGCACAGACGATCTATCTGCAATCAGGGATCAGCCATGCAATGCCTCCGGGCAGCACGGTGCTGATGGACGATCAGGCGCGACAGCAGATCATTACATGGTTTCGTAGCGCCACAGGATCGTGATTTCATCCTTGCCCAAATATCCTGGGGGAGGCCCGCGCAGCGGGACGGGGGCAAAGCCCCCTACATAATCAAAGCAAAAAGCCCCATGCGCTGGCATGGGGCTTTTCATCTGATGCTTTGCGCCGCATTCACCCGATCGCGGCCTGCTTGACCTCGTCATCGATGAAGGGCGCGTATTGCGCAAAATTCTCGGCGAACATGCTGACCAGTTTGGCAGCCTGAGCGTCATAAGCCGCAGGGTCTTCCCATGTCCGGCGCGGATCGAGCAGAACATCAGGGACACCGGCAACCGAGACAGGCACCTCAAAGCCGAAATTCGGATCGCGTCGGAAGGTTGCTGTCTTCAGCGACCCTTCGAGCGCTGCACTCAGAAGCGCGCGCGTGGCCTTGATCGGCATCCGCGAGCCTGCCCCATAGGCGCCACCGGTCCAGCCTGTATTCACCAGCCAGCATTCCGCACCAAATTCGGCGATCTTCTGCTGTAACAACTTGCCGTAAACTTCTGGTCTGCGCGGCATGAAGGGCGCACCGAAACAGGTCGAGAATGTCGGTTGCGGCTCTGTCACCCCTTGTTCGGTTCCGGCGACTTTCGAGGTGAAGCCAGACAGGAAATGATACATCGCCTGCGCAGGTGTCAGCCGCGCGATGGGCGGCAGCACACCGAACGCATCGCAGGTCAGCATGATGATATTCTTCGGCACACCGCCCAACGAGCTCGGCGAGGCGTTGGAAATCGCGTCAAGCGGATAGGCAACCCGGGTATTTGCAGTCAGGCTCGCATCCGTGAAATCCAACTCGAGCGTGTCGGGGTCAAAGACCATGTTTTCGACCACGCTGCCAAACCGGTGGGTCGTGGCATAGATCTCTGGCTCGGCCTCGGCATCAAGATTGATGGTCTTGGCGTAGCAGCCCCCTTCGAAATTGAAGATTCCGCTATTGGACCAGCCATGTTCGTCATCGCCGATCAACAGGCGCGACGGATCCGCCGAAAGCGTTGTCTTGCCGGTCCCGGACAATCCGAAAAACACGGCGGCATCGTCAGGATTGTCCAACGCATGATTGGCCGAGCAATGCATCGGCATGATGCCTTTCTCTGGCAGCAGATAATTGAGCAGCGTGAATACGGATTTCTTGTTCTCGCCAGCATAGGCCGTGTTGGCGATCAGGATGATCTTGCGCGTCAGGTTCAGCGCGATCACGGTTTCCGAACGGCAGCCATGGCGCGCGGGATCGGCCTTGAAGCTCGGGCAGTTGATGATCGTGAATTCCGGGTCGAAATGTTGCAGCTCATCGGCTTCCGGACGGCGCAGCATGTGACGAATGAACAAGCCATGCCATGCCAGTTCAGTGACGACGCGCACATCGAGGCGATGCTCCGGGTCCGCGCCCCCGAAGAGATCCTGCACGAAGACTTCTCCGCCCTGAAGATGGGCCAGCATATCGGCGTGCAACCGGTCGAAGGCCGCTTCGGTCATCGGAGCATTGTTGTCCCACCAGATGGTGTTTTCCACCTCAGGCGTGCGCACCACGAACTTGTCTTTCGGCGATCGACCCGTATGCGTTCCGGTCGCGACCAGAAACGCACCGCCCAATCCCAGATGTCCTTCGCCACGCTTCAACGCCGCTTCGATCAGCGCGGGTTCGAGCAGATTGTAATGCACTTTCGAAACGCCGATAATGCCCTGATCTTCAAGGCGCTTATTGGGGTTTACACGGGGTGTTGTCATCGTGACTGCTCCATCTGGCGCGTATTCGGGAGGGTGGGTGTTCGCCTGTGCGGGCGTTCCAGCGGGTGATCGACATTCTGCCGTTTGAGATATTTGCGCCGTATAGCACCACGGCGGCAAGTAATCCTAGGCTCGTTTTGGCAAGTTAGCGCAACCAAGCGGACGTTAGCGCAACATAAAGGAATAGTTGTGCAAAGTGACTGTTGCCATTTGGCACGCACGGTGCGGCGAATCACCCGACATCGCGCTTGCGGACTGTTATTTTGTTGCGGAAGGGCGTGGTTTGGGTAATTCTATGTCAAAATTAAGGCAGAAAATGCCGTATCGAGCAAAAATCAGAAGGACAGGCAAATGTCGCTAATCGCTTTGGTTGATGACGACCGCAACATTCTTACATCCGTATCGATTTGCCTTGAGGCAGAAGGATTTGACGTCGAGACCTATAATGACGGTCAGGCGGCGCTTGATGCGTTCAACCGCAAGATGCCTGATATGGCTGTGCTTGACATGAAAATGCCCCGGATGGACGGGATGGAGCTTTTGCAGCGCCTTCGTCAGAAGACGCAGATGCCGATCATCTTCCTTACATCCAAGGATGATGAAATCGACGAAGTGCTGGGGCTGCGGATGGGCGCGGATGACTATGTCAAGAAACCATTCTCGCAGCGTCTGCTGGTGGAACGCATCCGCGCGCTCTTGCGGCGCAAGCAGGCGCTTGATGCGGGTCCGGACGCGTCCGAAGAGTCCAAGGTGCTGGTGCGGGGGCAGCTGGAAATGGACCCGCTGCGCCACCAGGTGAAGTGGAAGGGGCAGGACGTAACCTTGACTGTCACGGAATTCCTGCTGCTTCAGGCCCTGGCGCAGCGGCCTGGCGTCGTCAAGTCGCGCGATCAGTTGATGGATGTGGCCTATGAGGATCAGGTCTATGTCGATGACAGGACGATTGACAGCCATATCAAGCGCCTGCGCAAGAAAATGCGGAGTGTTGACGAGGAATTCTCATCGATCGAAACGCTTTACGGAATTGGCTATAAATATAACGAAGCGTAATATACGCGCGATGCGGGCAGGCCCCATCGAGATCGAGCGGGTGTGAATGTGCGCACGGAGTCAGTAGCGTCAAGAACGGACATCGTTCTGGGGGATGACTGGGTCGGGCCGGGGGATGCGGTCGAAAACGAGGTTCGCGCCTCGCGTGCGCGGCGCGGCTTGCGGAGCATTTCGAATTCGCCGCTCGCACGGAAGATTGCGCTGTTCAACCTCGTCGCGCTGGTCTTGTTGATTGTGGGCATCCTATTCACCAACCCGGTGCGCGATTCCTTTTTGCGTCAGCAGGAAGAAACCCTTGGTGCCAATGTGCAAATCCTCGCCGCTCTGGCGGGGAATGGCCAATCCGACAATCTGTATCGTGCGCTTTCTGCCGATATCGCGATCAACGAACGCTTCGAAATCCTGTTGCTGGACGCGGAAGGTGCGCCGCTGCAGCGATTTCGTGGCACCGCGCCGGACATGTCGCAACTGGTCAAGCAACGTGGCACTCCCATCAGCAATTTCCTGACGACGATCTGGACGGCGATGACCTCGATGATCCCGATCGACCGTGGGGAAGGGAATGGCCGCAGTTTCGAAGCCGTCGCTGAAGACATGTTTCTACGCAATCAGCAGGGCGTGATGGCAAGCTACACCTCCGGAGCGGGAACGGAGGAGATGTGGCTTGCCGCGAGCGCGCCTGTCATCTCGGACAATGAGTTCGCAGGTGCTGTTTTTTTGTGGCGGGCGTCAGATGATACGGCTTTGCTCATGCGTCAGGAGCGCGAGCAGATCTATCAGTTCTTTCTGATTGCGGTTCTCGTTTCGCTTGGCTTGAGTTTTGTGCTGGCCTCGACCATCGCGAACCCGCTTGCGGATCTCGCCATGGCGGCCGAGCTTGGCAAAAGGCGGGATGCGCGCAAGAATCAGCCCGGCGCGCGTGTCAGAATCCCGGATCTTTCAGGACGCCCTGACGAGATTGGCGATCTGTCGCGCGCAATGCGTGGAATTGTCAGCGCACTCTACGACCGTGTCGAAGCCAATGAACAATTCGCCGCGGATGTGGCGCATGAAATCAAGAACCCGCTGGCGTCCTTGCGTTCCGCTGTGGGCAGTATGCGGATGGCCAAGCGCGAGGATCAGATCCAGCGCCTTCTGGAAGTGATCGAGCATGATGTCCGCCGGCTCGATCGATTGGTATCGGATACGTCGAATGCGTCGCGCCTTGATGCTGAACTGGTCAAGGAAGAACAGGAAGATTTCGATCTGGTCTTGCTTCTGAGCAATCTCTGTCAGCACCTTTCGCAGGAAGCGCGCGAAAAAGGGGTGGAATTCATCAAGATTCTGCCGGAAGACAAGATTATCGTGACCGGGTTGGAGGGACGCCTGGCGCAGGTTTTCGTCAATCTTATAACCAACGCGATTTCGTTTTGTGAAGACGGGGATGCGGTACGGGTCTGGGCGCGCCAGCGTCATGATCGGGTTCTCGTGGTTGTGGAAGATACCGGGCCGGGCATTCCTGACAATGCGCTGAAAAAAGTGTTCAAGCGCTTCTATTCAGAACGTCCGGTCCAGCAATTCGGCAATCACTCCGGGCTTGGCCTGGCCATTTCCAAACAGATCATCGAGGCTCATCAAGGGGTGATCTGGGCCGAAAACATCCGCCCGCCTGATGCGGACCCGGATAGCCCACCACTTGGCGCGCGCTTTGTGGTGGGGCTGCCGCTATGAGCAAAACGCCTGATGTGGAACTGCGGCACGGCTCTGCCGTTGCATTCGAGACTGGCGGTGGTTGGGCGGGAGTATTTATCCTGGGTTCGTCTGGGGCGGGCAAGTCAGAGTTGGCGCTAGAGCTGATCGACGCGGGCGCGTGTCTGGTTTCTGATGATCAGACGAAAATCTACAGGCATCAGGACGGGCTTCGCATAGGCGCGCCAGACCAACTGCGTGGACTGATTGAACTGCGCGGGCTTGGACTGTTGCGCGTCGCGCCCGTAGCGGATGTGGATCTGGTCCTTGTGATTGACTTGTCCGAGCAGGAAACGGCGCGTTTGCCAGCGCGGCATAGCATGCAGATCCTTGGCGTGTCGGTCACAAAACTGCGTCGCAGCCCGTCCCGTGTTTTCGCGCTGGGTGTCAAGCACTATGTCATAGGGCAGAACTGGATGCAGGAATCTGAGCATGGAGCCCGTTAGTCCTGAACACGACCCTGCTGCGCGACTGGTTTTGCTGACTGGTCCTTCGGGGGCCGGGCGCAGCTCCGCGCTCAAGGTATTCGAGGATCTGGGATATGAGGCCATCGACAACATGCCCATATCTCTCGTGCCACCGCTGATCGCCGCCCCGTTGGAACGGCCACTTGCCTTGGTGCTCGATCCGAGAAACCGTGATTTTTCGGTGAATGCGCTGCTCACACTGGTCGAAACGCTCTCTGCGTCGCCACGATTTGACTTCGATCTCGTTTATCTCGACTGTTCAGTGAATACCCTGATCCGGCGATATTCGGAGACCCGGAGACGTCACCCGCTGAGCCCGGAGGAGCAGGCGCGGGTCGGGATTGAACTGGAAGCACGTCTGTTGCGCCCGGTTCGGCTGCGCGCGGATATCCTGATTGAGACCGAGAACATGACCCCGCATGACCTGCGTGACCAGATCAAGGCACAGTTTGCAACTGCGAATAGCGGTGTGATGCATGTCAATATCGTTTCGTTTTCCTACCGTCGTGGCATTCCAGTCGGGGTAGATCTGGTGTTTGACTGCCGTTTTCTGAGCAATCCACACTGGTCACCCGAGTTGCGCTATCTTGACGGGCGCAATCGCGCCGTTTCCGACCATGTCACGCAAGACCCGCGCTTTGCCGATTTTTTCAGTCGTGTGCTAGGTTTGGTTGAAATGCTCTTGCCTGAATACGCGCGTGAGGGGAAAGCGCAGCTCTCTATCGGTTTTGGTTGCACCGGAGGGCAACACAGGTCTGTCGCGACAACAGATAAACTGGCAAATGCCCTTGCAGAGTCTGGATGGCAGGTGTCTAAACGTCATAGGGAACTGGAACGGATTGCCGCGCATGAAGCGGCTCAGCAACACGAATAGGTCAGCTTGTGATCGGGATCGTCATCGTCGCGCATGGAGGCCTCGCACGCGAGTATCTTGCGGCTATTGAGCATGTGATTGGCAAGCAGACGGGAATCGCGGCGATATCGATAGAATACGACCATGACCGCAAGGCCAAGACTGCAGAGATTTCGGCCGCTGCGGATGCAGTGGACACAGGTGACGGGGTTGTCGTCGTCACGGATATGTTCGGGGGGTCGCCGTCCAATCTGTCTTTGCCCGCCTGCACCGGGCCTGAGCGCTGCATTCTGTATGGGGCGAACCTGCCCATGTTGATCAAACTCGCCAAGTCGCGCAAGCTCGGGTTGAGTGCTGCAACGAATGCTGCGCTGGAGGCTGGGCGCAAATACATCAATTCCATTGAGATCGGGCGGTGAGGAAGCAGTGCGGAACTGGTTTTGGACATGACGGAAATCGAGCTTGAAATCATCAATGAGAAAGGCCTGCACGCACGCGCCTCTGCCAAATTCGTGGAGGTCGTCGAAGCCCATGACGCGCGGGCGGAAGTCATGAAGGACGGCATGAGTGTCCCAGGGGATTCGATCATGGGCCTGCTGATGCTTGCGGCTTCTCGTGGAACGTCCATTCAGGTCAGAACATCCGGGGCGCAGCATGCCGAACTCGCCGAGGCGCTGACCTCGTTGGTCGCGGATCGTTTTGGCGAGGGGATGTAACAGTCCTCGCCCGTAGGTGAATTTCCGCCGCCTCAACAGATCGTGACAGCTTGTGGGGGCGCGTCTTGGCTCAGATTTGGTTAACTGATCGTTGACGCGCAGCCGGAACTTCCGGGGGACTTGCGGGTTAAACGGAGTACGACCCGCGGTCGCGGGTCAAAAAATCAAACAGGAGAATAACATGACACGTTTCTTGGCCACAACCTGTGCTGCCGTGTGTGTCGCAACAGGTGTATCGGCAGGAGATTTTTCCAAGACTGCAGATCTGACCGAAGCCCCGGTCGCAGTCCCGGCGCCGATGCCTGTTGCTGCCCCGCGTTTCGACTGGACGGGCGCCTATGCGGGCGCTGCGCTCGGCTATGGCAATATGGATATTCGCGGAACCGACTCGGGCTCGGCCGTAGCAGGAGGTTTGTTTGCTGGATATCGTTGGGGTTTCGGTAATTTCGTGGCCGGCGGCGAAGCCGTCATCGCACCCGCGCCATTCGGTTCGCCGCGCTTTGCCAATGGCGACCGTATTCGCGGTGGCGCGTCACTGCTGCTGTCCGTGGGCATGCCGGTGACACAGGATGCGCGCACACTCGGTTATGTTGCGGCAGGCCCAAGCATGTTGCGCACACGCGGCGATGACGGTTCCGAGATTTCGACCGGCGCGACAGTTGCTGTGGGTGTCGATCACATGTTGACGGACGACATCATGCTGCGCGGGTCTGTAAATTACACAGCGATCAACAATGTTGGTGGAGCTGATTACCGCACACGCACGACTGGCGCTTCGGTTGGGCTGGGGTTCAAGTTCTGAACCCCAACGCGGTTACAATGAAAACCTGCTGCCCCGCATGACCTTATGCCTGCGGGGCAGAGCATTGAATGGTAGAGCGATCAGTCGTCCTGACCCAATACTGGTGCCGGACGAGATGATGATGCGGGATGGCGGGAGAAGCGGCAGGGGCCGCGGACGCCCTTGATGCCATCCATATCCAACTCCAGACCACGCGACTGCACCTGCGGATCAGCGAAGACGGCTTGCATGTCATTGATTGGGCCCGCTGGCACGCCCTGCTCCTCACAAGCGCGCAGAAGGTCTGCGCAGCTCCAGTAGCGCGTCCGCGCGGATATCTCTGCAGAAAGTTCAGCCTGCCGCGCAACCCGATCCGCATTGCTGGCGAATTCAGCATGTTCGGCCAGGCCATCCAGCCCCAAAACAGCACAGAGCCTGCGATACTGGGCATCATTGCCAGTGGCGATGATGATATGACCGTCAAGACATGGAACGGTCTGATATGGGGCAAGATTGGGATGGAAATTGCCAAGGCGTGATGGTGCGTCGCCGGTTGCCAGATAGTTCATCGCCTGATTTGCCATCAGGGCCACGGCGCAATCCATCAGCGCCATGTCGATATGCTGGCCAAGCCCTGTGCGCGCGCGTTCATGCAACGCGGCCAGAATTGCCGAACTGGCATAGATCCCCGTTACGATATCTGTCACCGCGACACCGACCTTGTGGGGCGCTCCATCCGCAGGCCCTGTGACAGACATCAGCCCCGACATGCCCTGGATGATGTAATCATAGCCAGCACGATGCGCATAGGGTCCGGTTTGCCCGAAACCAGTGATCGAGCAGTAAATCAGGCGCGGATTGAGGCGCGCAGCCTGAGCGTAATCCAGCCCATATTTCGCCAGCCCCCCGACCTTGAAATTCTCAATCAGAATATCGGCTGTTTCAATCAGACCGCGCAGTTTGTTCTGCCCCTCGGCTGTGCTGAAATCCGCGGTCACCGAGGCCTTGTTGCGGTTGGTCGCGTGGAAATAGGCGGCGTCGCTCGTTCCATCGGGACGGGTTACAAAGGGGGGACCCCAGCGGCGCGTGTCATCGCCCTGCGGGGACTCGACCTTGATCACCTCTGCCCCCATATCAGCGAGTGTCTGGCCGGCCCATGGTCCGGCCAGAATACGCGCCAATTCGATGACGCGGATGCCCTCCAATGGCCCTGCCACTGTGATCAGCGCCCGAGTTTTTCGTTCAGGATGCGGGTGAGTTCGGCCGCAGGCATGTTGGAATAGCGTTGCCCGTTGATCACGAAACTTGGCGTCGAGTTGATGCCATATGTCTCTGCATTGGTGCGCCAGAATTCGGTCAGCTCAAGAGCTTTCTGTTCATCCGCAAGACAGGCCTCGACATCCGCCTCATCGAGTCCGGCCTGACGACCCAGACGCCGCAGATTGTTCGCCACGACTGAGGGATCTGCGGAACCGGCCCATGTGCTCTGGGTCTGGTAAATCAGATCGACAATACCATGATAGCGGGGCGCACCACCACACCGCGCCACAAGCGCTGCCCACAGGCCAAATCTGTCGAAAAACACCTCGCGCTTCAGATAGAGGATATCGCCCGTATCGATGAAATCCTCTCTGATCTGCGGGAAGACATTTGCGTGAAATGTCGCGCAATGCGGACAGGTAAAGGAGGAAAATTCGACCATCACAACCGAAGCGTCAGGATTGCCCAGCGGCACGTCCAGAGCATGAATTTCAGTCGCGGGCACTGACTGGGCAGCGGCTACGGACTGGCTCGCACCGGATGAGCTGCCTTGCGTCAGATACCATCCGGCCCCGACTGCTGCGACAGCGGCGAGAATGATCGCCGGGAGATATTTCTTCATTTCTGGTGTCCTTCGGTTTTCTGCGCCTTGGTTAGAACATTGCAGGCCAGTTTTTCAAGCGCTGCACGCAGGGATGTGTTCTCGATCCCCGCCGCGCAGGCATTGGCGGCCTGCAGGATCTCGGGGGACGGGGCAGGGGCCGCGCGTCGGGGAGGCGGCGTGAATTGCGCCTGACCTTCGGAAAATCCCATGGGCGCAGTCTGCGTCAGCACAATCCGCGCGATGGCATTGTATCCGTAACAGGCATTCACCTTTTCGCGCAGGCCGGGCAGTTGCATCTGCAACAACGGCCCCGCTGCGCCGGTCGTCAACAAGGTCAGTGTTCCACCAAGTCCGCCTTTGGCATACCCGATCTTGACAGGACGGCATTGGGCCGCGACATCCGCTCCGACGATTTCGGCCCAATGCGTCAGAAGCCGGGACACAGCGAAGCCGCGCGCTTCACCCGCCGCGCGGATCTGGCGCTCCATCAATTTGGAGGCCGCCTCAAAACCGCGCGTGCGTCTGGCAGGCAACGAAGGGGGCGGGGTTTTTTTTGCCATCCGGGTTGCGTTCATCCTTGCAGCTCTCGATGCGCAGTTTACCCTCTGACCGGAGATTGACCAGAGGGGCAAGTGAATTTTGACGAATGAGCGGATGACACATGCGTGACGACGCGACCCCTGCGATCGCGACAACGCTGCTGGACTGGTACGACCTGCATGCACGCGTTCTGCCATGGCGCGTGCCGCCGGGCAGTTCGGCCCGACCGGACCCGTATCGCATCTGGCTGTCCGAAGTCATGCTGCAACAGACGACAGTTGCAGCGGTCAAGGCCTATTTCGAACGATTTACGCAGCGATGGCCGACCGTCGAGGCGCTGGCCGCGGCGGATGATCGTGATGTGATGGCCGAATGGGCCGGGCTGGGGTATTACGCGCGGGCACGAAATCTGTTGAAATGCGCGCGCGAGATCGCTGCGCGCGGGCGCTTTCCGCAGGATCGCGCAGCGCTTCAGGATCTGCCAGGTATCGGGCCCTATACCTCGGCGGCCATTGCCGCGATTGCCTTTGACCAGCCCGAAACCGTGGTCGATGGGAATGTCGAGCGGGTCATGGCGCGGTTGTTTGATGAGCACACGCCCTTGCCAGCGGCGAAACCGCTGTTGACGGCGCATGCTGCGCGCCTGACGCCGCGCCTGCGTCCGGGCGATTATGCGCAGGCGGTGATGGATCTTGGCGCGACCATCTGCACACCGCGTGCGCCTGCTTGCGGGATTTGTCCCTTGCTGGACGCCTGCGCAGCGCGGGCGGCGGGGACGGCGGCCCAGTTGCCGCGCAAGACACGCAAACCGGCCAAGCCCATGCGCTTCGGCATTGCCTATGTGGGACAGCGTGTCGATGGCGCGTGGTTGCTCGAACAGCGGCCGGATCACGGTCTGCTTGGGGGAATGCTGGGTTGGCCGGGAACGGAATGGCGCGAAGGTCCAGTGTGCGAAACCCCGCCATGTCGCGCCAAATGGCACACAGTGCCCGGCGAGGTGCGCCACACATTCACGCATTTTCATCTGCGTCTGTCACTGCGCACTGCACGCTTGCCGATCGACGCGCCGGGCCACTTCCTTGCTGCCGATCAGTTTGATCCGCGTGGCCTGGCGACAGTGATGCGCAAGGCGCATGCGCTTGCAGCGCAATTCCTAGCTCAAACGGAGGCATTATGACCAATCATCCCACGGCGACAAATCAGTTTGTGCTGACCCATACGATGCTGCGCATCAAGGAACCCAAACGCGCGCTCGAATTCTATTGCGATGTGCTGGGTTTTCGGCTCGTCACCCAGCTTGACTTCCCGGACGCAAGCTTCTCACTTTATTTCCTGCAACCTCAGGGACAAAGCAGTTCTGAGGATCTGACGCTTGAGCAGGTGTTTGGGCTGCCGGGCCTGCTGGAATTGACTCATAACTGGGGCAGCGAAGACAGCACGACACAGATGCATTCGGGAAATTCCGACCCCAAGGGCTTTGGGCATATCTGCATCGCTGTGCCTGATATCGAGGCCGCCTGCGCACGGTTCGAGCCCATGGGCGTCACTTTCCAGAAGCGTTTGGGCGAAGGCGGAATGAAGCAGATCGCTTTCATCCGTGACCCCGACGGCTACTGGATCGAGATCGTCCAACCATCGCTGATGGGGGCGCTGGTCGGAGAAAATCGCGTCTGACTGTCGCATCGCACGGGGGCTGTCAGCGTGTTGAAACTAAGCTATCTTGAGCGCAGAAATCAGCATGAGTGACGCTCCGTGACCCCAGAGAAATTCCGCAAACTGAGCTCCGCGATCCCTTTCTGGGTGTCGTTGGGCTTTGTGCCGCTCGTCTGGCTCTCGGCGCTTTGGGGGGGATGGTGGTTCCTGCTGTCTGTGGCCTATGGCTGGTGGGCGTTCACATTGATCGATTTCATCACCGGCTTGAACTTGGAAAACCCGGATGTCGAGATACCAGTGACCGACCTGTTCTGGTATCGGCTGATCACGCTGATCTGGTTTCCGATCCAGTTTGTGACGATTTTCGGCGTCATCTGGTTGCTCACCTCGGGGGAGTTGCCGTGGTGGGAACAAGTCGGGGTGGTGTTTGGACTTGGTGTCATGACCGGCGTGATTGGCATTGTCTACAGTCACGAATTGCTGCACCAGAAGGCGCCGCTGGAACGCTGGCTGGCGGATTTGCTGTTGGCCTCTGTTCTCTATTCGCATTTCCGGTCCGAACATCTGCTGGTTCATCATCGCTATGTCGGCACGCCGCGTGACCCGGTCACCGCACGTTACAACGAAAGCTTCATCGCCTATTTCGGCCGCGTGCTGCGTGACTGTCCGCCCTCAGCCTTTCGGGCGGAAGCGGCGATGCTGGCGCGCAAGGGCTTGCCCTGGTGGCACCGCTCCAACCCGTTCTGGCGGTTTGCTGCCCTGCAGGGGGGCATGTTGGGGCTCGCCCTCGCACTTGGTGGGGGGTGGGGGGTGTTGCTGTTCGTGATGCAAGCCTGTGTCGCCTTCTGGCATCTGGAGCTGACAAATTACATCGAACATTACGGGCTGACGCGGCGCTACCTTGGCGATGGCAAATATGAACCCGTGCAACCGCATCATAGTTGGAACGCGTCGCATGCAGCGTCGAATTGGCTGATGATCAATCTGCAGCGCCATTCCGATCACCACTACAAACCCGATCGACGTTTCCCGCTCTTGCAGACCTATGATGAGACTGCCGCCCCGCAATTGCCCTTTGGCTATCCTGCTCTGACCACATTGGCGATGATCCCGCCGTTGTTCCGCCGCTATATGAACCCGAAAGTGCGCGCATGGCGGCGACAGTTCTATCCTGATATCGAGGATTGGACGGATTACACGGACCATACGACGCCAATTCCCAAGGGAGCGTCTTGAGATCAGCTCCGGGCCCACTATGTCCGAAATATGGAACAGACAGAGATCCTCTACAACGGACGCTGCCCCATTTGTTCGGCAGAAATAGCGCAATACCGCAAGCAGGCGGAACGTGCCGGGGCGGCGCTGCGGTTCACGGATCTGCATGATGCTGACCTGAGCGCATGGAAGCTGGATAGGGATCAGGCCACACGGCGGTTACATGCGCGCCGGGACGCGCAGATCATCTCTGGTTTTCCGGCATTTCTGCTGCTGTGGCGTGAATTGCCGCGCTGGCGGTGGCTGGCACGGGTTCTGTCTCTTCCCGTCCTGCGGCAGATTGCGGATTTCGGTTATAACCGCATCGCCGCGCCTCTGCTTTACCGGCTGCATCTGCGCCGCGAGGCGCGTCGCGCCACCTGATCAAACGAATTGCTCGCGTATCAACCGTTCTTCCAGACCATGGCCGGGATCAAACATGAGCTTATGTGCGATATCGCGCGCCGAGGTGATATCGACCCGCACCACGTTGCGCACAGAGCCACTATCGGCATCTGCCATCACCGGGCGGCGCTCGGGATCTGTCACCTCGAACCGCACATGCGAGGATTTTGGCAGCAGCGCGCCGCGCCAGCGCCGGGGCCGGAAGGCGGCAACTGGCGTCAGCGCCAGAACGTCCGACCCAATCGGCAGGATCGGGCCATGCGCAGAATAATTGTAAGCCGTGGACCCTGCGGGCGTGCTGAGCATCGCCCCATCCGCGACCAGCTCATCCAGCCGCTGTTTGCCGTCTACGATGATCCGCAGTTTTGCCGCCTGCGCGCCCTGCCGCAAGAGCGATACCTCATTTATCGCAAGTGCTTCGCTCACAGTGCCATCGATCCGGGTGGCGCGCATCCGAAGGGGGTTGAGTACGGCCATTTCCGCCGCCTGCAGGCGATCCATCAGGCCAGTCGGTTCCCATGCATTCATCAGAAAGCCGACGGTGCCGCGATTCATTCCATAGACCGGCGCGCTCAGATGCTGGGTGGCATGCAATGTCTGCAGCATGAACCCGTCGCCTCCGAGCGCTATGATGATGTCCGCCTGCTCTATCGGAACATGGCTGTGACGCGCCGTGAGGATCTCGAGGGCGGCTTGCGCATCCGGGGCCTTGCTTGCCAGTAGCGCGAGTTTGAGCGGCATCTGGGGGCTCCTACTTGGGGTTGCCTCTTTCTGGCCTGATGGTCGGGGCTTGGCAAGCGTGAACCGCTGCAATTCATCGGCCTGTCGCAGTCGGCAGTTGATGCGGCGCAATGAAGCCTTTGCCTGCCGCCATGGTTAGGGTAGAAGACGCCCATCCTAGTTTAGCGATACCCTTCGGAGGCCCCATGGATCAGATAGCACGCGACACCGGTTTTTTCACTGACACAGTCGCTGAACGCGACCCGGAACTTTTTGCCGCGATGCGCGCGGAGCTTGGGCGCCAGCGCGACGAAATCGAATTGATCGCTTCCGAGAACATCGTCTCAAAAGCCGTCATGGAAGCGCAGGGCTCGGTTCTGACCAACAAATACGCGGAGGGCTATCCAGGACGACGCTATTATGGTGGCTGCCAATATGTCGATGTTGCCGAAAACCTCGCGATCAGCCGGGCTTGCGAGCTGTTCGGATGTGGCTTTGCAAATGTGCAGCCCAATTCTGGCAGCCAGGCCAATCAGGGTGTGTTCACAGCGCTATTGCAACCAGGTGACACAATCCTGGGCATGTCTCTGGACGCAGGCGGGCACCTGACACATGGCGCCAAGCCCAACCAGTCAGGCAAATGGTTCAAGGCTGTGCAATACGGGGTGCGCGAAGCTGATCTTCAGGTCGACTACGATCAGATCGCCGCACTCGCCGCCGAGCATAAACCGAAAATGCTGATCGCAGGCGGCTCTGCAATTCCGCGGATCATCGACTTCAAGCGCATGCGCGAGATTGCGGATTCCGTTGGCGCCTTTCTTCTGGTCGATATGGCGCATTTTGCAGGGCTTGTTGCGGCCGGGCTGTATCCGTCGCCCTTTCCGCATGCGCATGTTGCAACAACCACGACCCATAAAACCCTGCGCGGCCCACGCGGTGGCATGATCCTGACGAATGACGAGGCTTTGGCCAAGAAATTCAACTCTGCCATCTTCCCCGGCATTCAAGGTGGCCCGCTGATGCATGTGATCGCAGCCAAGGCCGTGGCCTTTGGCGAGGCGCTGAACCCGGGCTTTCGCGATTATCAGAAGCAGGTCATTGTCAATGCCAAAGCGCTCGCCGATCAGCTGGAAAAAGGTGGGTTGGCCACAGTGACAGGCGGCACGGATACGCATCTTCTGCTGGTTGATCTGCGACCCAAGGGCGTGAAGGGCAATGCCACAGAAAAGGCGCTCGGGCGCGCGCATATCACCTGCAACAAGAATGGCATCCCGTTCGACACTGAAAGTCCGATGATCACAAGCGGCATTCGTCTCGGCACGCCAGCAGGCACAACGCGCGGTTTTGGCGAGGCGGAGTTTCGCCAGATCGCGGACTGGATCGTGCGGGTTGTCGATGGTCTGGCGGCGCATGGGGAAGAGGGCAATGCCGAGGTCGAGGCGCAGGTAAAGGCCGAGGTCGCAGCGCTCTGTGCACAGTTTCCGATCTACCCCGAACTCTGAGAGCATCGTGACGAAACAGCGGCAGATCACGAGATGAAATTGAATGTCTTGCGCAATGGCAGCCCCTCGGGGCTGCCGAAGCTTTTGATTGTACACGGTCTTTTCGGCTCTGCGCGTAATTGGGGTGCAATTGCGAAACGCGTCGCTGACAGTCGCGAAGTGCTCAGCGTTGATCTGCGCAATCACGGTGACAGCCCTTGGGCTGAAACACATGGTTACGTTGATCTTGCCGGTGATCTGGCTGAGCTTCTACATGCTGAAGGTGGTGGGTGTGATGTGCTCGGCCACTCCATGGGGGGAAAAGCGGCGATGATGCTAGCGCTCAGCGCGCCGGAACTGGTCGGGCGTCTGCTTGTCGCCGATATTGCTCCGGTCGCCTACACACATAGCCAGACACCGTTGATCGAAGCGATGCAGAGCCTTGACCTGAACACGATCGCATCGCGCGGGCAGGCAGACGCAGCGCTGGCGGAGACGGTGACCGACGCCTCCGTGCGGGCTTTTCTTTTGCAGTCCCTTGATCTGCGTGCAACCCCGCCACGCTGGCGATTGAACTTGTCTGTCCTCGCGCAGGAGATGACACAAATAACAGGGTGGCCACAGGCCGCAGGGGTATTTGATGGACCAACGCTTTTCCTCAGTGGCGCCCGGTCGGATTATGTGTTGCCCGAGCATCGCCCGGTGATCAAAGCGCTCTTTCCTAACGCCCGGTTTTCCAAGATTCCCAGGGCTGGCCATTGGTTGCATGCCGAAGCCCCACGCGCCTTTGAAGAGACTCTGCGCGTGTGGTTTGATTGATCAAATTCAATCATTCGCAGCGATCTGAACCGCTCTGGCAGCCTGCACAGCTATCGCAAAAAGCGCCACTGGGTTAATCTGCGGCTCTCTCCGGGCATCTGCGCCACTCCAGGCTGATCTGATCGATCAGAGCATAGCAGCTGTGCGGAGATCGTGCTGGAATTTTGATCTATCGCGCACCAATTTTTTGGGACTGAGCAAAAACCGACAGCGCCGTCACTCACCTCCCACCCAGTGCGCGCCGCGCTGTCATTCATCTTGCCACAGCAACGCCTCTTCGCCTGGATTATAGACGTCCGGTTCGGACAAATTATCCGATTATTTGGACTGTTCTGAAGCAGAGCATAAAAAACAACCGCGCGACTGAACCAAGCGTTGCCTAATTAACCTCAGGCTCACAAAATGGCCCTATTGTCTCTGACTGTTTGGAGAGGACGATTTTTATGGCGATTTTTAGCGCGCTGGAAGGGCAGATACGTTCCGAAACTGAACAGCTGCGTCCAGTCGAAATTCGGGACACACCAAAACGTCTGGCTGTCGCCACCTGCTTTATCGTCATCATGATCCTGATTGATGCCAGCGCGGCTGCCGGAATGACACTGGTGCTGATCATCGCCATTGAGACCGCATCCTATCTCATGCATCGCAGGGTGACTGTCCTGCCGGGAGAAGTGCCCCTATGGGCCCTTTTGGCGCACTGGGTGCTGAATCTCATAAGCGCGATTGTCTACATGATCCCGGCGCTCGTGATGGCTAGCCATCCTGATCTCTCTGTGGTCATCGTCAGCATGATCTGGACCTGTGGCGTGTTCATCCACGTCATGAACGCTTTCGGGCGTTTGCAGCTCTACTCTTCGATGCTGATGATCCCGGTACTGATTTGCAGCGCTGTTGTGATCTGGCGGATCGCAACCAACCCGGTCGAGCCAGCTGGACCATGGGGATGGGCTCTGATCGCTTTCACCTTCATTCTCTACATATACAACATTCTGGAAAGCTTTGTAAAACAAGGAAAAACAAATTCTGCGCTTGACGCGGCTTTGATCGAATCTCAGAAACGGCTGACAGATCTGGAAACTGCCAGATCTCAATTACTCAACGCAGTCGAAGCACTCAACGACGGTTTCGTCTATTTCGATTCTGATGACCGCCTGGTGCTGGCCAATCGTCGGTATCGGGAAATCTACGCCGCCAGTGCACCTGCAATCGTTCCGGGAGCCAAGTTCGAGGATATTCTCCGCTATGGTCTGGAACGCCAGCAATATGAAGAGGCCATCGGCCGAGAATCCGAATGGTTACGCGAGCGACTTGACGCCCATATCAACCAGCGGCCGCTAAAACAGACGCTCAAGAATGGGACGGTGTTGCAGATCATGGAGCGGCAGACTGCCGATGGAGGGCGGGTTGGCTTGCGGGTTGACATCACGGAAATCACACATGCGCGCGAGGTTGCAGAAGCTGCGAACAGGGCCAAGTCCGAATTTTTGGCAAATATGAGCCATGAGATCCGCACGCCTCTGAACGGTGTGCTGGGGATGTGTGAATTGCTTGCCGAAACTGAACTGGATCAAGAGCAGATCTCGATGCTCGGAACGATCCGTGAGTCGGGCTGGAGCTTGTTGGGACTTTTGAACGATATTCTCGATCTGTCGCGTGTCGAGGCGGGAAAGCTTGAACTGGAACTGCGCGCTTTTGATCTGAACGCGCTCCTGACGCGCCTCGAAGCGCTTCATGGCGCGAATGCGCGGAACAAAGGGATCAATCTGATTGTCGAGCGCGGTCGAGACATTTCGGCTGAGCGGATCGGAGATGAGGCCCGGCTGATGCAGGTCTTGCACAACCTTTTGAGCAATTCAGTCAAGTTCACAGAAAACGGGATGGTCCGCCTGCATGTGTGCACACAGGATCCAAATATGTTGCGCTTCACCATCAAAGATACGGGCATAGGCATGTCCGAGGATCAGATAAGTCGGATCTATGACGCGTTTGCACAGGCCGAGGCGGGCACAGCCCGACGTTTCGGTGGCAGTGGACTGGGGATGACGATCGTGCGCAAGCTTGTAAGCCTGATGGAAGGCGAGATAGAGATCCAGAGCAAACCTGGTCTTGGGACTAGGATCGATGTCACCGTTCCCGCACACATCCCCGATCAGGATCCTCAGGAAAAAGACAGTGACACCGCGCCGGGCTCTGTGATGGTTCCCTCTGAGATATTGCACGGCGGTCGCGTACTCGTGGCCGATGACAACAAGACCAATCGCAGGGTTCTCGCAGCCATGCTTGAACGTTTGGGCCTCGACGTGTCTTTCGCGGAGGATGGGATCGAAGCTTGTGACCTCTGGCGAGATAGCGATTTTGATTTGATTCTGCTGGATATTTCAATGCCCGTGATGGATGGAATCGAAGCTCTCCGCACAATGAAGCGCGAAGCCGCCGCCATGAATAGGCGGCTCCCTCCCGCTGTGGCGGCAACTGCCAACGTGATGGCCGATCAAATCGCTCGGTATAAGCAAGAGGGTTTTGGGGAGACTCTTGCAAAGCCTGTACGGCGTCGCGATCTTGAGGAGCTATTGCTGCGGGTTCTTGCCTCGCCTACGATAGAGTTGGAACCGGCCCATCAAAAACCGCCAAAGCATGTTGGAAAACTACATTAAAGACAGTCGCCTGGCATTTGAGCTGTTGATTGTGACTGAGAACTGATGGTGTGGATACCCCTCCCAACGGCATGGCAATGTGCCAAGGTGATGCGAGTCACATCACAGAAAGGCGGTAAGCGCGACGCCGATCCCCTTCTGCCATTTCTGACTCGATCCGGCCATTCTATGCGCATGCGCGTGGCGGAGGGTTTGGATTTTGGAAGTAGACGGCAAAATGGGCGTCCATTTGGACGGCTCAAGGGGTAATCCCCCCCATTTTTAACGGGGTGCAAAAGTAGAATTCACGCAGCCATTTTGTCGCTGCGCGCCCCCTTCGGGAACAGTTTCATGGCGGGTGTGATGCCGTCGATGCCCATGTTGGGGCGGTCGTTGTCGTAAGTCCAGAGCCATTGTGTCGCCTGCTCCTGT
>SKIM01000085.1 GCA_007116445.1 Natronohydrobacter sp. | reverse complement strand
CGACCGGCCTGCAACCAGTCCAGCCCCAGCAGATGGGCACGGGCCAGATCCATCACATGGACGTAATCGCGGACGCATGTCCCGTCAGGCGTGTCATAATCTGTGCCATGGATCTGCATTTCCGGACGCAATCCGGCCACAGCCTGCAACACCACAGGGACGAGATGGGTTTCGGGGTCATGCGCCTCGCCGATCTCGGCTTCCGGATCGGCCCCGGCCACGTTGAAATAGCGAAACACCACAGAGCGCAATCCGTCGCTGGCGGCAAAATCGCGCAGCATATCCTCAATTGCACGCTTTGAGGCCCCATAGGCGTTGAGCGGCGCCTGAGCGCTGTGCTCATCCAGCGTCACCCCATCCTGCTCCCCATAGATCGCGCAGGTCGATGAAAAGACAAGCTGCTTGCAGCCAGCCGACAGCATCGCCTCGATCAGGGTCAAGGCGCCCAACACGTTGTTACGCCAATACTTCCCCGGCTCGGCCATGGCTTCGCCGACTTGGCTGAAGGCCGCGAAATGCAGAACTGCTTCGGGTTTATGCCGCGCGAATGCGTCTGAAAGCGCGTCTGCATCCGTCAGATCAAGCTGCTCGAAGGGCCCGAAGCGGACTGCGGCAGCGCGTCCGGTCGAAAGATTGTCCAGCGTAACGGGCGTATGCCCTGCCCGCGCCAGAAGTTTGCACATGTGCGAGCCGATATAGCCCGCACCGCCGGTTACAAAAATTACGCTCATGATGCAGCCCTGCTCGCCTCGGACGCATCTTTTAGCATGTCACGACCGAAGGCACCAGCGGATCGGGATCATCCCTATTGTTCCTCGTCTCCGGATCAGGACTCGCTTTATGATCCTTCGCAGGGAAAGTACGCAATAGGGGCGTAAGTGATCAGCGTGTTTTGCAACAGCAATGGGATCGGCTGTCGCATGGCATGAGCGGAGCCCCCCCCCACCTGCAGACTGCACGAGGTCAGGAACAGGAACCACCCGCGCCAGTCTTGTCGCAAAACGTCGGCGAGGTGGCCATCCATTCGCTAAGTGCGGGCGTTTGACCACTCAAGGTCTTGGTCACGTCAAGGGCTTTGATTTCAGGCGCGATCCAGATTCTCTGTTTCTTTGTCATTTTACACTTACCTTTTCTACCCCAAGTTGATCGTATCAGGCTTCTTGCAAGTCTGCAACAAATTGGTCTTAACTAAAAAAACAGACTTCAACTTCAAGTTGTCCCGCGTGCGACACAGCGCTTAGCTCCGCTCCACCAATCCAGCTTCCAACAGCTCATCCACGAAACGGTGAGTCTCAGCACGGCAGGTTTCAGCGTCCACGTCGTAGCGCTCCATCAGGGCGCTGCAAATATCATCCACGCTGCGCGGCGCTTCAATCAGCTCCCAGATATCGGCCCCGACAGTGCCTGTCGCAAAATATTTGCCTGCTTTCTCATCGAACAGCACAAGATCGTCCTTGACCCTGCTGGCATAAGCACTTTTCCTCGCAATCACGTCATTTCCCTGAAGGGCCATCATCAAACTCATTAGCTATTGTCTGATGAACATCTATCCGTAAAGCAAAGGTCCGATCAATATGATTCGCGCTCAGGGCCACATGCAGAGACACGCGTTAACCATGATTTAGGGCTTACGGCACAGGATTGCGGCGACCGAGCTTGTTCTGGCCGCGAACTGCCCTTGTTGTATGCGCGCAAACCAGACAAATTACACAATACAGACGGCCCGCCCGTCGCAACATTCTGGACATACCAACCATGAGCCTGCGCAAGCGCCTCCAATCCCGACTGACACTCTGGAAAAAACTCTTCAAACTGCTGAGTTTCTGCAGCCGCAATCTCAGTCTGGCAGTCGCCGCCCTGTCGATTCTCGAGGCCGCGGCAGGCATTGCAGTGCTTTACCTGATCAAGCAGCTGGTTGACGGGATTTCGCTTCAGCTGGGTGATACGGGCGGGTTGAGCGATACCGGTCAGATTTTTCAGGCGCTCGGCCTGATCGGGCTGATGATGGTGCTGACTGTCGCATTTCAGCGCATGGCGGAATATGCGCGCCACCGTCAGGGCACGGAAGTCGCAGATCATGTCGATCGTATGATCCACGAACGCGCGATTGCCGTCGATCTGGCCTTCTATGAAAGCCCGCAATATTATGATTCACTCCAGCGTGCGCGGGCTGCGGGCAGCCAACGCCCCGCACAGGTCGTCACGACCCTCGCGAATTTCTTCCGCAGCATCATCTATCTGATCGGCATACTTGCGCTGATGGCCTCGCTGGATTGGCGGCTGGTTGTGCTCTTGCTGCTGAGCATGGGCACGGCGCTGGTGGTCCGGCTGCATTTCACAAAGCTGCTCTTTGCATGGCAGCATCGCCGCGCACAGATGGAGCGCAGGGCGAGCTATCTCGACTGGTTGCTGACCTCTGACCATCACGCCAAGGAACTGCGCATCAGTCGTCTTGGCGGTGAGCTGCGCGACCGCTACAGCCATTTGCGCCGACAGATCAGAACCGAACAGCTGGCTATCGAGAAACGCAAGATGCTCGCCGAAGTCGGCGCGGCCGGCGCAGCGGCACTGATTTTCTTCGGCGCGACGGCCTGGTTGGTCATGCGGGTCATCGATGGCAGCGTGGGGCTCGGTGACCTGGTGCTCTTCCTGCTGCTGTTCCGCCGTGCGGAAACCAGTGGGCGCGAATTCGTCAATTCACTCTCGGCGCTTTATGACCACCAGCTGTTCCTGACCCAGCTTTTCAGCTTTCTTGAGGTCAAGGCGCAGCTCGCCCCCCCTGCCGCACCTCGCGCCCTGCCTTCGCCCGTGCGCGAAGGGCTCCGTTTCCACAATGTCTCTTTCCGTTACCCCAGCAATGAGGCCTCTGCCCTGTCCGATGTCGATTTTGAGCTGCCCGCCGGGCAGGTCACAGCGATTGTCGGCGAAAACGGGTCGGGCAAGACTTCGCTGATAAAGCTACTTTGCCGACTCTATGATCCGGGTCAGGGCCGGATAACCCTCGACGGGATCGATATTCGCGAATTCGATCCTGTCAGCTACCGCAAGCTTTTCAGCGTGATCTTTCAGGACTATGCCTGCTACGCCGAAACGGTCAGCGAAAATATCCGCTTCGGAAATATTGAAGCGGCGCATGATGATCCGCGCATCCAGCACGCCGCAGGTCTGGGCGGGGCGACGGATTTCATCGCGGATCTGCCACAAGGGTTTCAGACGCCGCTGACGCGATTGTTCGATGACGGGCGCGAACTGAGCCTTGGTCAATGGCAGCGCGTCGCCTTGTCGCGGGCGTTCTTCCCGCAATCGCCCTTCATCATCATGGATGAACCTACCAGTGCCGTGGACCCGCGCGCCGAGGCCGAATTGTTCGAGAATTTCCGCGCCCGGCTTGAAGGACGCGGCGCCCTGATCATCTCGCACCGACTCTCGACCATCCGCATGGCAGATCGGATCTACATGTTGGAAAAAGGGCGCATTCTGGAAAGCGGCAGCCATGATGAGCTGATGGCAAAAGAAGGCAATTACGCCAATTTGTTCTCGCGTCAGGCGCGCTCATTCCTGTCGCAGCCCCCGGCAATGAAAACACCCCCCATCTGAGATCAGATGAGGGGTGCGAGGTCACTATCAAAGAGCGTCAGAAAGAACGAACGTTGTTTCTGACCTGCAACGGTTGCCCGGTCAGCGACGTCGCGTTGTTGAAGAAGGTACGGAATTCAACCGCCGCTGCATTTGTGACGAAAATCACATCATCGTCGCGCATCAGGAACTGATTGGCGAGGAAGAAAATATCCGGCGAGCGATAATTCGCGCGGTAGATCGTCGGAATCTCGTGCTCATAGCCTTGATACTCGCTCATATCGACGCCCATCTGCTCAAGGACATGGCGCGATTCCTTGCGGTAGATCAAGACCTGGCGCGGATCCGCCTGCCCTTCCTGCAGACTGGCGACTCGTGCAACAGCCTCATTGAGAGTCACTTCTTCAGCAGCAAAGCGGAAGTTCCCGACAAGTCCGGTGGCGCCAAAGGCAAAGAAGGTCTTGTCTTCTTCCGTCACTTCCAGAACGTCGCCCGGTGCGAGGAAGATGTTCTCGGCGGGATTCTCGGTGATCACATTATAGGCCACTTTCGCACTGGCTCCGTTGCGGCGCAGCGTGACAAAGGTGCTGCTTGCCTCGCCCCGGATCCCGCCCGCGCGTGCAATCAATTCCAGAACCCGTACGCCGCCTTCGCGAAGCGGGAACACCCCCGACGACCCGACATCACCGATGACCGAGACGCGGCTGAAATTCTGCTCGACGATCTCCACGGCAATTTCCGGCTCGATCGCGCGATCCTGCAGTCGCTGACGAATCTGGCTTTCAACGGCTGCAGGTGTCTGGCCTGCCGCCTGAATGATTCCCGCAAAAGGCACAGTGATGCGCCCGTCCTGATCGATTCGCTGCGGCGGCAGCTGCACGAAGTTCCCCGGACGCACGCCCGCTTCCTCGGGCAGGAACAGCCCCCCTGTCTGGCTTTCGAACACAGTCACGCGCACGATATCGCCAGGCCCGAGCCGCAACGATGGCACCGCGGCACGCGTCGCCCCGAAAGTACTGAATTCACTGTCGGAATCCCGCGACACAAGCGGCAGGATGTTCCGGGTGACATCCACGACAACATATTCGTAGCCTAAGGTTGCGTCACTATTCTTGAGCGAGGCCGTGGCATTGGCGTGAATATTCGGCTCTCGTGGGCCGGACCCCGGCAGCATGGCGCAACCCGACAGGAGCACGGCCAAAGTCACTGGCGCAGCCGTTCGATATAAAAAAACCACGGTGTTGTCCCTCGTTTGCCATATTTGTTTTGGAACTGACTAACAAAAAACTGTCTCAGGGTGTATTCCCGATCTGCGACTGACAGGTTTTTTCTCGCCTGCAGACGGGCAATGTTGCGCTTGAGACACGGTTATTGGTTAATGCATACGACGCTGCTTGAATTCCAACGCCTTAACAGTCGTTTCAGACCTTCTCCTCTAAACTCGCGGGTCTGACCCTTCTGGCGACATCCATTCAAGCGGAAGATGCGCATGCAGACGCCAAACCCTCTCAGGACGCAAAGGCCGCAGTCGTCCCAGTCTAGGGACAGCTCAGGCCGTGCCGGATATCGACGCGCTGTGCTCTGCCTCATGGGGCTTGTCATCGGACTTGCACTGATGATGAACGGATCGGTCGGGGCACCATATCGGCAGATCTCGGCCCTGTTGCTGAGCGTGCCGCTTCTGCTGACCCTGAGCGTCGCGATCACCGAAGATGAGACGCGGCGCACGATCAGATGGTCATTGATTTTGCTGGGGGCGCTGAGCGGTTGGATTGCGCTTCAGACTGTGCCGATGCCCCTCGACATGCTGGCGCATCCCGTCTGGACCGACCTGTCTCACGCCGGGATTGAAGCAGATCGATACATCTCGGTCGCCCCGGCCCAAACGCGCGAATCCCTGCCCAGTCTGATCCTGCCAGCGCTGGTCTTCGTAGCTATGCTGGCCCTGTGCCAACGCAAAGCCGAGGCCGTCTTCGCCTGGAAAACTCTGGCTGTGATCGGCATGGCTCTGACGATACTCTGCATCGTTCTCGAAATGTTCTTCGAAGGTATCCTGTTCTTCTCTACCTTTCCGATCGGGCGCTCCAGCTTCAGCGGAATCATGGTTAACCGCAACGTCACCGCATCGTTCCTCGGCATGACCGCACTCATGCTGGGGGCGTGGCTGCTGTTGCCAGAAGAGCGCGAACGACACAAACGCACCGCCTCTCGTGACAGGATCAGTGCGCCGCTCAGCCTGCAGAAAACTGTCATCGCCGTGTTTTTGTTCCTGACCATCGTGACGCTTCTGGTCACGCGATCGCGCGCCGGCGCAAGTTTCGGGCTATTCGCGCTGACCGTCAGTTTCATCGTCTGCATCAGCTTGCAGCGCAGCACGTCGCAAGACCTGTCATCAAAGCAACAGCTGGGCCTCAAATCCGCTCTGGCGGCGCTGACCGGCTTCGGGATCTTCGCAGCCTTTGGGGGCCCTGTCATGTCGCGCATGGCGTCGCGGGGACTCGACGATTCGCGCTGGTGCGCCTGGCAGGGAACCTGGCAGGCCATTCTGGAGACCCCGCTGACTGGTGCGGGTTTCGGGACATTCGCCGAAGTCTTTCCGCGGTTTCGGGATGTCGAATGCCTCGGAACCACCGGCTGGTGGACCAGGGCCCACAATCTCTATCTGGAGTTTCTCGCCGGGACAGGGGTGATCGGCGCTGTGATCGGATGCGCGGCCTTGTTCATGCTGGTGCACATCCTGACCACCGGGCTCTCGCGACGCAAATCGCTACGCCCCATAGTGGTCTTTTCTGCCGGTGGTCTGCTCTTTCTGCTCTTGCATTCCGGCTTCGATTTTCCGCTGCAAATCCCGGGGGTTGCGCTCTATTTCGCGGCCATGATGGGTGTGGGATGTGCCGTCGCACTGCTCAGGCGAAGAGCGCGCCCGAACTGAACTGAGCGAGGCAAGCTTACGTCAACCGGGCCGCAGCGGAAATAGCGCCCCGCTCATGCGCTCGCACTGTTCACAACTTTTCCCGAAAATTACCGTAAAACCCTGAGAATTCGCCCCGCAATTGACACATTTCGGTCGCGCGCAGGCGGCCTTGGCTGCGCATCCTGCCATCGGGTGAATATTTTGGTGGGGGTCGTCTATGTCAAGACGCGTGATTTCGGCTGCGCTGCGCAGTCGCAAGGGTTTCTCAACTTTCGGGCTTCAGACCTCACGAGGGGTGAAGGGCGGTGTCATGACACTTGCCCTCTGCGCCAGCCTTTTGTTCGGGTCGGGACTGACCCCGCTTGCGGCCATGGAAACTCGCCCGCATCGCGCCAGCTTTGATCAGGCAGTCGAGCTTGTCCCGCGCCGACCTCTTCTTGCTCATGTTCGTTTCTGTCTGATCTATCCCGACCAATGTGAAGAGCGCACGGATCGACGCGATCCGGCACTTCAATCCGTCGATCACCTCAGGCAGATCAGGCGCGTCAATATCGCCGTCAATCGCGCCATACATCCGCGACCAGATGGCGAATTCGATTCCTGGGACATCAATGTGACCCACGGCGATTGCGAAGATTATGCTTTGCAAAAGCGCAAGGAACTCATTGACCTCGGATGGCCTACAGAGCTTCTGCGCATCGCGATCGTGCGCATTCAGAACGGCACGCTTCATGCGGTTCTGCTTGTGAATATCGATGGGACGGATTACGCCTTGGATAATCTGAGATCGCAGGTGCTGCCGTGGTATCAGACACCTTATGACTATCTGATGACCCAGGGCACGCAAGACATACGATCCTGGTTCACTGTCACGCCCCGTCAGCGGGGCGGCACAAGTTGAGACGTCAGAACAGCTCGTCCCGGCGCGCGATCACCGGCCCTTCATGCGGGGCATAGCGATGAGACAGCTCCAGAAACTGTTCCACTTGCACAGCATCCATACCGAGTGAGCGCGCAATCACCGCAAGATTGAGCCAGAGCTCGCCATCCATCGGCGCACAAGTAATAGCTTGGCTTGCGAGCGCATAAAGTGTTTCGCGCTGGCGGGTCAACTCGGGGGAATCAGATGGGAAAAATGGATTGACCTCAGCCTGATGGGCCTGCAACGCAGTCACGTAGAATTGCAGGATCAGAAGTGTCTCGTCGCGCAATACCGTGCAATCCAGCGCCAGGTCATACGCCAGCAGGGGGGCAATGATGTCCTTGTCGGCGGGCTCGAATCGCCCATCCCGCACCTCTGCGACCATGTCGCGATAGCCCTGCCAGGCGAAGTGATTCACCAGATGCGGCCAGGTTAACACGAGCGCCGCCAGCAAAAACGCTCCGAAGGCCCCCTTAAGCAACATCCTGATCAGGTTTCGCGATGGTAACTGTCGTAATAGGTGCGGTAGTATTTGTAGGACTGATAATTGCCATAGGCCTTGGCTTTCTTGGGATCATACATGTTCAGGAAAGCACCGTAACACTTCTCTTGGATCCGCGGATCCGCCCCAAGGATGCGCTGCGCAAGCGTCAGGTTGGTTCCGCCCCATTTGAGCACGAAGAACACCCCATCGAGACGGTCAAGGATCGCTCGGGCGTCCACAACAGGCCCCAGTGGCGGAAGGTCAACGAAGACATAGTCATATTCGCGATCAAGCTCGTCGAGCATCGCCGCCATCTCCTTGCCACCCATCCATTCCGCACTGTGCGCGACACGGGTCTTGCTGTTGGGGATGATATGCAGACCTGTGTCATCAGAGACATGGATGACCTCGCGCCAACTGGCTTCACCCAACAAGACATTGATCAAACCGGTCTCGAATTCGGTGCCGAGGTTTTTGGTCAAACCGGGTTTACGCATATCCGCATCAATCAGGATCACCCGCGCACCTTGCTGGGCCAGAAGATTGGCGAAATTCGCGGCAACAGTCGTCTTTCCTTCACCCGGAAAACAAGAGGCAATCCCCACACGCGGGGCGCGGTCGAGCTGGCTATGCCGCAGGGTCAGGCTCATCTTGCCCGTGCGCAGCGTTTCGGAGAAATGCGACAACGGATTCTCGACAGAAAACGACAGGCGCTGCGGCAGGGTTACAGAGCGCAGCGAGGTCGGAAGCGTGTCACTTGCGCGCCCGGCCGCGGCCCGGCCCTTGCCGCCCATGACCGTCAAGCTGCCCAGATACTCAAGCCCGAGCGCGCCGCGTACTTCTTCTTCGCTACGCACATGGTCATCGCGCAGGTCGCGAATGATGACATAAACGGCCGATGCGAGCGCACTCAATATCACCCATAGCATCAGCACAAGCGGGGGATTTGGGGCGCTCTGTGACGCGCCCTGCGCCCGGTTCAGGATGCGCGCGGAGCTGGCTGGGATCTCTTGCCGCTGGCTTGCCTCCTGAAAGCGCTGCTGAAAGCTGATATAGAGATTGTTCACGGTTTCCGCGTTGCGCTCAAGCTGCCGCAATTCGGCGATCACCGCCTGATCATCGCCAACGCGCAATCCCGCTTGCGCTTGAGCCTCCTCAAGGCTTGCGACGCGTTCGCGTGCTGCACTGATATCGTCGCGCACGAGTTCCGCCGATCTGCGGATTTCCTCGAACATCAGGCCTTCGATCTCCTGAAGCTCGCGCAAACGCCGTTGCGACTGGGTATGATCATCGCCCAATGTGGCCGCAAGGCTGTTATAGCTGCGCAGAACGTCCAGATAACGGGACCGCAACCCGGATGTAATGCCCTGCGTGGCCGTCTCGCGCACGACGGCAGAGGTGTCACCACTGGCCACGATATCGGTCAAGCGCCGATTGCGCGCTTCCAGTTCAACCAGCTCTGCCCGCGCGGCGATGAGGTTTTGTGACAACCGGTCGAATTCTGCATCGCCCAGCGTCGCGATATTCACCCCCAAAAGACCGTTGGCCGCCCGAAACTGCTCAGCCAGGGCGGAGGTCTGCTCGGCCTGGACCCGCAATTCGTCACGCCGCTGTCTGAGCCAATCAATCGCCCGTTGCGACGCCAGATCCGACGCTTCCAGCTGATCCTCGATATAAGCTTGAGCGATCGCGTTTGCGACCCGCACTGACAGGTTCGGAGAGGGCGACGTATAACGGATCTGGATCACCCGGCTGCCACGCACGACACCTGATGTCATATTGGAGCGCAGTCGCTGAACCGCACGATCAATTGCGGAGCGCTCAAGCTCTTCCGGCGTCATCTCGAACCCGGGCGCAACCGGCACATCGGAAGACAGCATAGCGCTTAGGAACCCGACCAGACCGGAAAGCTGGCTCCGAATGAAACCGATGACACGCCCTAGCCCGGATTGTGGGACCGTGAGAAAAGCCCGGTCTTCGTGCAGGGCCAGGTCTCTGACCACGCGCTCTGCAATGCGCTGCGAACGTAAAACTTGCAGCTCTGTCTCGACCTCGATATCGGCTTGGCGTGATCCTGAGACCCCGGAAAAGTCACGAAAAATATCCGCTTCCGCCGATCGTCCGATATTCAGATCGACCTGCGCCGTAAACAGCCTCGTGCTTGTGGCAAGCATCGCAATCGCAATCGCAATACCGATCAGAACCGAGAAGCCGATGAACCGCCAATTCCGCGTGAGGGCACGCACGCCCTTCATCAGGTCGATCTCATCGTTATTTGCAGAAGGGTCTGCTCCCTTCGTCACGAAGGCTCCGGTATTGAATTGGTTCATCTTGCGGTCCTAAAGCCCTCGTGAAGATACATCGAAAACACAAACGTTCTGTAAAAAAACAGCGCCTGAGGGGATTCTTTACTACGATGTCGCCTCATAACTGCCTTATTACAGCCCGGTCAAGCAACAGCTCAGCACATCGTCTGCACATTTTCCGGAGCGCAGCCAGTCTCGGCGCTCTGATCCGGCAAGGCTTTCCGTTGCGGTCAGACACTTCAGTCGCAGCCGCCCCCGGGCCGCACTGGCGTTTTCCATGCACAAAAAAGTGGCTTCGGGTTTTCAGATGCGTGCCTGACAGCGCGAAGGTCCAAGCCTGACCCACACCAGACTGCTGCGACAGCGGGGCCTCAGGCGTGCGAGCTATCCTGCGTCGCGATAAAACTGCATGTCCCGTCATCAACAATCGCCGCTGTCAGCTGATTTGTCGCATATCCGCCCGTGTCGACGGCAATCCGACCCTGTTCGCAGACAGGCTCCTTGTGAATATGATGGCCATGCGCAACCCAGATCCCATCCTTGCGTTGCGTCTGAAGAAAATCACGGTGGCCCCATATCAGATGCGCATCGGACTGTTCCGCGACAGACCGGTTCGGGTGCGCCCCGGCATGGGAAACGAAAAGATTGCCGCACATGTAGCTGGACGGCAGTTTACGCAGCCATATTTCGGCCGGATAGCCCAGCGCATCACGAAGCGCAGCACGCGCTGTGCGGTAGCTTCCGGGGCTGCCATCGGGCAAAGTGACGCCGAAACTCGACAAGGTCTGCTTGCCGCCATTGCGCATCCAGGCCACACCGGTCTTTTCGGGCGCATCGAGAAAAGACAGCATCATGTCTTCGTGGTTTCCCTTCAGACATGTCACTTTGCCCGGCCGGATATTTCTTTGTAAATCCTGCAATATCTTGATGACTTCCGCGCTGTCTTCGCCACGGTCGACATAGTCACCAACAAACACCAGCGGCAGATCGCCCCCTTCATGCTGCGTCAGCTTCTCCAGCAAATCGACAAGAAGATCGGCGCGTCCATGGATGTCCCCGATGACGCCCAAGCGATGCCCGGGCACCAGCCTGGCGCTGAATTGCGGTGAAAACCAGTTCTTGAAGAAAGAAAAAGCGGCCATGGCATCCGCGTATTATCATAACTCGAATTTGCCAATATAATTAACTCAGTTCAAATACGAATCCAGCCCTGCAGGCGCTTTGCAAGCGGTTCCCTGCGCATATTCGCCCACGCCCTCCCCTTCCTACGAAGGCTGTATCGCCCTGCACTTTCGGTCTGGCCGAAGGTGGCATGACGACGGCTTTGGTCAGTAACCCGCGCTCGCAAGGGCTCAAGACCCAGCGTTTAACCGCCTATGCCGATCCAGTGACTTGCGAAAACCCTCGCCGCGGTATAGCCGGGAAGTTGGACATCCAAGGGTCCGATGACCAAAACTGCAGAGATGAGACACGCGTGATCCGCCGTATCAGAAATTTTCTTGGACTCGCGAGATCGCGCAAACGTCTCTTGGCAGAAGTCACGCTTGAGCTTTTGCGCGCTGCATGGATTGTCAGGCGCCGCCCCTTTCAGAGCTATGTGACCAGCCTGGGCCAAGCCAAGCCAGGTGATTTTGTCGACGAAAGCCTTGAAGATCTGCCAATTGGTCATCTGCGCGATCTGCATTGGGCGCTGACGCGCGTCAACCGCGCAGCGCGAGGGCGGTTCACATGCCTGATGCTGGCCATGGCTGGCAAACGTGTTCTCGATCGTCGCAAGGTTCCCAATAGCCTCGTTCTGGCCGCGCGGCCTGATCGCGGCGCAGATAACGATCCGTTCGGCGCGCATTCCTGGTTGCGTTCCGGGCGATTTGTGGTGATCGGTGCCGAAGAAAGCGTCGGGCATATTCCGCTGGTCAGCTATCATTCGTCACCGCTGGACTAAACGCAAAAAACCGCGCTATGTGCATATCGGGCCGCCTGTGACAATCTTGCACGCAATAACTTGTTCCCGGAGATTACATTGAAACTTTATCATCTTTACGGTCTGGCCGTCGCCTCTGATTTCGACTGCCCGGAATTGACCGAACTGACGCCCGAGCAGGTCGCCGCGCGCGGACTCGCCACTGTGGAACTGCGCCGCGCAACCGAACCGCTCACTCTGGACGATGGCCACACGCTTGCCCCATGGCTTTGTGTGACACGCGATGCCTGCCTGTGCGAGTTTACTGATATCGCCCAATTTCTGATCGAGCGCCCAGACCGGATTACAGTCAGAATGCTGCCGGAGGGTGTGGAAAGCGATATGCGCGCCTATCTTTTCGGCACAGGCTTTGGCGTGCTGATGCATATGCGCGGTCTCGTGCCGCTGCATGTCTCGGCGATAAAAACGCCGGAGGGCGTTGTTGCCTTCACCGGCGACTCAGGCGCAGGAAAATCGACCAAAGTCGCAGAATTGCACTTCAAGCACGGCTGGCCCGTGATCTGTGACGATGTCGCCGTGCTGCATCCCGACGATCCTTTGCCGATCCTGCATGCCGGCATGAACCGGATCAAGCTGTGGAATGATGCCGTCGAACGCTTCGGCGTCGACCCGGGTCGCCTGACCCGTGACATCATGCGTTTCGACAAATTTCATCTGAATGATCCAGAGATGTTCGTGAAAGAGCCCCAGGTTCTAGAAACACTGATCGAGATTGCCGATCACGGCACGCCGCAGTCCCAGCCGGTTGGCGCAGATGCGTTCACCTTGCTGATGAATGCGGTTTATCGCCCTGAATTTGCAGCAATCTTCGCGGATCGCGGCAACATCTTCAAGACCATCAGCCGCTGTGCGGTCCATATCAATGCCAAGTCCGAAAAAGGGGCCTGAGCGTCGCATCGCGACTGAGGACGCGCTGTCGGATCACTGCAAGCGGAGGAATGGTGGGCGATAACGGATTTGAACCGCTGACATCTTCGATGTGAACGAAGCGCTCTACCGCTGAGCTAATCGCCCCATGTGCTGCTCTCTACTCCGCATAACAGACGGGCGCAAGCCCTTCTTGTTCCAATCCCGCGAGCGATGTGTTGCCGCTCGCGGGATTGGGGGATGTTTCAATGCGTCGGGCGTTGCCCATCCGGCGCAGCAGCCCCGGCAATGCGCGCCACGCGCGCGGCCTCATCCGCCGCATCGTCCCAATCTACAGCAACTGGCTGGCGCACAAGCGCGTTAGCCAACACATCGCGCACATGGCTGACCGGGATAATCGTCAGCCCCGCTTTCACGTTATCCGGAATCTCGGGCAGATCCTTGGCGTTTTCTTCGGGGATCAGCACTGTCGTGATGCCACCGCGCAGTGCTGCGAGCAGCTTTTCTTTCAAACCGCCGATCGCCAGCACATTACCGCGCAGCGTAACTTCGCCCGTCATCGCGATGTCCTTGCGTACAGGGATTTGCGTCAGCACTGATACGATCGAGGTCACCATGCCAATCCCGGCGCTTGGCCCGTCCTTGGGGGTTGCACCTTCAGGTACATGGACATGAATATCCCACGCGTCCAGCTTGGGCGGCGCCACCCCGATCTGAGGCGCAATCGAGCGCACGAAGGAATTGGCCGCGTCGATGCTCTCCTTCATCACATCGCCCAGCTTGCCCGTTGTCTTCATCCGCCCCTTGCCGGGCAGTTTCAGCGCCTCGATCTGCAACAGATCACCGCCGACCTGAGTCCAGGCGAGCCCTGTCACAACCCCGATCTGGTCTTCCTTTTCGGCCAGACCGAAACGATAGCGCGGCACGCCAAGAAAATCGGCAAGATTGTCGCGCGCGACGATGATTTTTTCGGCTTCCTTCTTGACGATCCGGGTCACGGCCTTGCGCGCGATCTTGTTGAGTTCGCGTTCCAGATTGCGCACCCCGGCCTCACGCGTGTAGCGGCGCAGGATTTCCGTGATGGCCGCATCGGAAATTGTCAGCTCGCCCTTGCGCAGGCCATGATTCTTCACAGTCTTGCTCAACAGGTGGCGCCGCGCAATCTCCAGCTTCTCATCTTCCGTGTAGCCCGAGAGCGGTATGATCTCCATCCGGTCCAGAAGCGGCCCCGGCATGTTGTAGCTGTTGGCCGTGGTCAGGAACATGACGTCCGACAGATCGTATTCGACTTCCAGATAGTGATCCACGAAGGTCGAGTTCTGCTCGGGGTCCAGCACCTCCAGCATCGCGCTGGCCGGGTCGCCCCGGAAGTCCTGACCCATCTTGTCGATTTCATCGAGCAGGATCAGCGGATTGCTGGTCTTGGCTTTTTTCAGCGCCTGAATGATCTTGCCGGGCATCGACCCGATATAGGTGCGGCGATGGCCGCGGATCTCGGATTCGTCGCGCACCCCGCCGAGGCTGATGCGGATGAATTCGCGCCCTGTGGCCTTCGCAACCGACCGCCCCAGCGAGGTCTTGCCCACACCGGGAGGACCGACCAGACACATGATCGGACCTTTCAGCTTGGACGACCGCGCCTGCACCGCCAGATATTCGACAATGCGTTCCTTGACCTTGTCCAGACTGTAATGATCCGCATCGAGGATTTCCTGCGCGCGTCCCAGATCCTTCTTCACGCGGCTTTTCACGCCCCAGGGGATGGACAGCATCCAGTCGAGATAATTGCGCACCACAGTCGCCTCGGCAGACATCGGCGACATGGATTTCAGCTTCTTCAGCTCGCCCTCGGCCTTGTCGCGCGCTTCCTTGCTGAGCTTGATCGTCTCGATCCGTTTGGCCAGTTCCGCCAACTCATGCTGACCGTCTTCGCCATCGCCCAGTTCCTTCTGAATGGCCTTCATCTGCTCATTCAGGTAATACTCGCGCTGTGTCCGCTCCATCTGCGATTTCACGCGCGTCTTGATCTTGCGCTCGACCTGCAGGACCGACAATTCGCCCTGCATCAAACCATAGATCTCTTCCAGACGGGTCGCTATGTCCTCGATCTCCAGCAGCCGCTGCTTTTCCTCGACTGAGGCGCCAAGATGACCGGCTGCGAGATTGGCAAGCTCGGACGCACCAGTGGTCTCGGCGATTGCGGCGATGGCTTCGTCGGGAATGTTCTTGCGGATCTTCGCATAGCGCTCGAATTCGCCCTGAACTGTGCGCATCAGCGCCTTGACGGCCGCATCCGTGCGCTCGTCCTCGGGCATCTCGGTGGTCATCGCTTCGAAATACGCGTCATTGGGCACGAAACCCTTGATGCGCACGCGGCTGCGGCCTTCGACCAGCACTTTGACAGTGCCGTCGGGCAATTTGAGCAATTGCAACACATTGGCCAGCACTCCCACGCGGAAAATATCATCTTCGGCAGGGTTTTCCTGATCGTGATCCTTCTGCGAGACCAGCAGGATCTGGCGATCCTCGGCCATCACGGTTTCCAGAGCCCGCACGGATTTTTCGCGCCCCACAAAGAGCGGCACGATCATATGCGGAAACACAACCATGTCGCGCAGGGGCAATACTGGGTGGTTTGACGTCTGCGACATTCTCTATTCCTTGTCTCTCGCGCAGGAGCACCTGCGCCTTGTCCCTAATTTGGGCGCTGAGGCTGCGGGATTCAAGCGTTGCTTTGTGGCGGACTAGGGACGCGCATGATGCGCTGCGTGAATTGACAACGTGGCGACGCTGGAATTTTCCTGCAATCAATGCTGCGATGGAAAAAGGGAATAGGGGTTCCGGCACAACCGGAACCCCACTCACCCACGTGCCCTTCACGTCACGGGAAGAATCAAGCCCCGGTCTTCCTGACCAGATACTCTATTTGCCCCTGAAAGCGCCTGTGACACAAGTTTTAAAAAGACAGGATTTTAGCGACCACCCCGCACCGCCATGGTCTTAACCATAGACCGCTTCCTTGCCGAAATGCTTCGTCAGCAGATAATAGACCACAGCGCGGTATTTGTTGCGCTCGGAGCGGCCATATTGCTCCATGACGGCGTCGATCGCGTCATCCAGCGCTTGCCCATCGGGCAGCCCAAGCTTGCCCATCAAAAAATTACGCCGCACTGTATCAAGCTCATGTTGCTGGGTTGCGGCGACAGTGGCCGCGTCCGCATCATAGATCGACGGCCCGCAGCCTATGGTCACCTTGCGCAGCAGATCCATATCCGGCTCCACGCCAACTTTCTCCCGTAAATCAGAAGCATATCGCTCAATCAAATCGTCCCTACGTCCCATTCTCAAATCCTCTCTTCACTCTCTGACCGAGGCGCGCACAGTTGCGCCCTGTGCAGATTGGAAGAAAGGTTAATCAAAACCAAGCAAAATTTGCGCAGCGCCTTGTTTCACAGCATGCGCAGAAGCTGCGGTGTGGGCCAACCATCCGCAGGAAGTCCAAGCTGCCCCTGCACATCCTGCACGGCCGCCCGTGTATTTGCGCCGAGGATGCCGTCAACCGCGCCCACATTGAACCCGCGCTGGCTGAGGCGTTGCTGCAGCGCGCGCATCTGATCCTGATTGAGCCCGGTTTCGGGATTTCCCGCTTGGTAGACGGGTGCGCCTTGCAGACGGGTCGCAAAATAGGCCGCAGTGGTCACATAGATGAAGCTCTGGTTCCATTCAAACAGAACGCGGTAATTGTGAAACACCATGAAGGCCGGACCGCGATGCCCCTGCGGCAGGATGATCGAGGCCTGCAGATTGCCCGAAGGCAGAGTGCCATGTGTAGGCCGCACGCCCATCTGCGCCCATTGGCTGACCGGGCGCTGGGTGCGCAGCCCCGACTGGCGCAGATCGAAACCCTGCGGAATGGCGACTTCGTGCATCCAGGGCTCGCCCGAGCGCCAGCCCTTCGCACGCAGCATCGAAGCCGCCGACATGATCGAATCGGGCACCGAGCGTTGCAGATCGATCCGCCCGTCCCCGTCGCCATCGACCGCGTAATTGATGATGTCGGAGGGCAGCTTCTGCACCATGCCGATCTCACCTGCCCAGGCACCGCGCTGGCTGCGCGGATCGAGATCCCCGCGCCGATACATCTCCAACGCCGCGAAAACCTGCGGGCGGAACAATTCCGGGCGGCGACAGTCATGCGCCAGCGTCACCAGCGCATCGACTGTGTTGAAATCACCCTGATTGGATCCGAAATCCGTTTCAAATGCCCAGAAGGCCAGCAGAATACCGGGTGGCACGCCGAACTGGCTTTGGGCACGGTCGAACACAGCGCGGTGACGATCATAATTCGCGCGCCCCGCATTCATGCGCCCCTGCGAGATCAGCGCGCGCGAGAAGTCGAGGAAGGGGCGTTGGAAAATCCCTTGCCGCCGGTCAGCATTGATCACGGCCTGATTGAACTGGACGCCGCGAAAGAACTGATCGACTGTGCCCCGATCAAAGCCGCGCTGCACAGCTTCAGAGCGTAGCCCGTCCACGAATGCACCAAACGTCCCGCCACAGCTTTGCGCCTGCGCGCCAGTGGCGACAACAAGCGACGCCACGGCCGCGAGCGCTCGGAAAACCTGCATACTGCCCTCATCAAAAGCTATTTTTCAGCAGGTTAGCCGATGGTCCCGCCAAGGGAAATCGCATTTGCGTGAGGGCGCCTGCTTGTCAGAGCGCATCGCGACCGTGCGGGGCCATGAAATCCAACTGCGGGTTGATCGGGATGATCCGGTTGGGATTGATCGTGTCGTGGCTGTAATGATAGTGGCGCACGATATGGGCCATGTTCACCGTCCCGGCCACACCCGGATGTTGGTAGAGATCGCGCGTATAGGCCCAGAGCTCAGGGTAATCCACGATCCGGCGGCGGTTGCACTTGAAATGCAGGTGATAGACGCTGTCAAAGCGCACCAGCGTCGTGAAGAGCCGCCAATCGGCCTCTGTCAGTTGCTCGCCTGCCAGATAGCGCTGCCCGGTCAGCCGCGCGTCCAGCCAGTCAAGACTCTCGAACAGCGGATGCACGGCGGCGTCATAGGCCGCCTGCGTGGTCGCGAAACCGGATTTGTAGACCCCGTTATTGACCGTATCATAAACGCGCTCATTCACAGCGTCGATCTCGCTGCGCAGCGCCTCGGGGTAATAGTCGTCGTGATTGCCCGTCAGGTCGTTGAACGCCGTGTTGAGCATGCGGATGATCTCGGCAGATTCGTTCGATACAATTGTTTCGCGCGTCTTGTCCCAGAGCACAGGCACTGTCACGCGGCCAGAGATGCCAGGATCCGCGCGCAGATAGACCTCGCGCATGAAACGCGCGCCGTGCAGACGGTCGCCAGTCGCGCCATCGAAATCTTCGGCAAAAGTCCAGCCGTCATCGAGCATATCGGGATGCACGACCGAGACATCGATCAGCCCCTCCAGCCCCTTGAGGGCACGAAAAATCAGCGTGCGATGCGCCCAGGGACAGGCGAGCGAGACATAAAGATGGTAGCGCCCGGCCTCGGCCTTGAAGCCACCCTCGCCCGAGGGGCCTGCCGCGCCATCCGCTGTCACCCAATTTCGAAACCGCGATGTGTCGCGCTTGAACGCGCCGCCGATTTTCTTGGTGTCATACCATTCTTTCGACCATTCACCATTGACCAGTTGGCCCATCAAAAAACCCTCCATATGCGTTGGGGAAGATGTGGCGTGACGCAACCGGATTTCCAAGCTGCGCAGATGCGCAGCCCCTGTGCGCGGGGTTATTGCAGATCCTCGAAGGCGCGTTGCAGCCTTGCGACCGCATCTTCGATGACTGCGCGCGGCGCGCCAAGGTTGAAGCGCAGAAAACTCTCGCCCCCGGCCCCGAATGTCGTGCCGTGATTGGCCGCGATCTGCGCGCCCTGCTCGACCCGCGCAGTGAATTCCTCGCGCGTCATGCCGGTGCCTGCGAAATCGACCCAGGCCAGATAGGTCGATTCCAGCTCCATCGAGCGCAGGCCGGGAATGGCATGGATCCCCGCGTCGAAAACCCGCCGGTTTTCATCGAGATAGGTCTGCAGCGCATCGACCCAGACCGCGCCCTCCGGGGAATAGGCCGCCGTCACAGCGTGCAGGCCGAAGGAATTGGGGGAAATGCCCATCGCGCCGAGGGTCGCGGCAAATTGCGCCCGCAGCCCCGCATCCGCGATAATGACATTGCCGCAATGCGTGCCCGCTAGGTTGAAGGTCTTGGAGGCCGCGGTCAGCATCACCAGCCGGTCGGCGATCTCGGGCGCCGCCAGCGGCATTGGGATATGCGTTTGGCCCGGCATGGTCAGATCGTGGTGGATCTCATCCGAGATCAGCAGCATGTCATGGCGCGTGCAAAAAGCAGCGAGATCGCGCAATTCCTGCGCCGACCAGACCCGTCCGCCGGGATTATGCGGCGAGCACAGGATCACCATGCGCTCGGCCCCGGTCATCTGCGCCTCTGCTGCCGCGAGGTCCATCTCATAGCGCCCGCCCTGCTGCACCAGCGGGCATTCCACAACGCGCCGCCCCGCAGCGCGGATCGTGCGGGCGAAAGCATGATAGACCGGCGTGAACAGCACCACCCCATCGCCCGGCGCCGTCCATGTCTGCAGACACAGCCCAACGGCATTGACCAGCCCATGCGTGGTGAAGATATGGTCAGGGTCGGGCTGCCAGCCATGGCGGGCCTGCATCCACCAGCAGATCGCCGCGCGGTAAGCCGCATCATCGCCGAAATACCCATAGACCCCGTGATCGAGCACCGCCTGAAGCGCGTTCTGCACAGCCTGCGGCGGGTGAAAATCCATATCGGCCACCCACATCGCCAGCCCCGTATCGGGCGAGACGCCATAGATCGGGGCCATCATGTCCCATTTGCTGCAATGCGTCCCGCGCCGGTCGATGATCTGGTCGAAATTCATGGGCTTGCCTCCGTTTGCGGCACTGTCGGGCGGGGGATCGACAGGGTCAAGCGTGAAAACCTCGTTGACCCGGCAACCGAGCGCGCGCGCCAGTTTCAGAGCGACAAGGGTCGAAGGGATGAAAACCCGGTTCTCGACCGTGTTGATGGTCTTGCGACTGACCCCCACGGCAGAGGCCAGATCGGCCTGTGTCAGCCCCCGCGCGGCACGCAACGCCCTGAGCCGGTTGAACGGCGCATCATCCCCCATCAGCGCGCCATTCCAGCAGCGTGACGCGGGTGAGTTGCGCCAGCAGCATGGTGCCGACGCTCAGATAGCCGACTTCATGGCCCCTCAGCGCCCAGATGTCGAAATACGAGAGCAGAGACAACCACAGTCCGACATTCAGCGCGACTTGCAGCGCGGTGGCATCGGCTTTCGCCTTGATCGCGCGGGCGCGCTCGTCCTGCAGACTGGGGTTCCAGACGGCCAGCCCGTCATGACGCAGGACACGCCATGTCAGAGGCAATGCTGCGACCGCAACAGGCAGGCTGGCCAACCTTAGACCACATGATCGCGTCCTGAGCTGACTGGCTCGGTGGTCTCTCCCGCGGCATTCGGCATTCGAGG
>SKIM01000084.1 GCA_007116445.1 Natronohydrobacter sp. | reverse complement strand
GGACAGCTTGTCGGGATTACAGAGCGGATGGCGCAGGGCATGGCCCTTGCAGGCGGGGCCTATGTGCTTTGGCTGGCATGGCGGCTCTGGCGCGCGGGAACAATCGCACAAGATCAGAACCCGCGCCACGCCACCGCCCGTGACGGCGCGGTGTTGCTGCTGCTCAACCCCAAAGCCTATGCGATCATCACGGCCATGTTCGCACAGTTTCTGGCCCAGGACAGCAGCGCAGGCCGCGTGCTCGGGATCACTACGCTTTTCACGCTCAACAATCTTGTCGCCTTCACAATCTGGACTTGGGCAGGCGCGCGGCACAGGCTTTGGCGTTGCCTTTGTGGATAACGCCGATAAGCTGCATCAATAGATCAGGGAGGACAAAATGACACGACCGACCCCATTGCGATGGTTGCTGACGCTTGGCGTGACGCTGTGCGCGCCATTGAGCGCCAGCGCCGAGGAGGCCTGCCGCGCGCTGGCTGATCTGCGGATCAATGATGTGCAAAACCTTTCGGCAGTGCATGTCGCGGCGCGTGACGACCTGCCCGCCTTTTGTTCGCTGCAGGGCACGATCCGGCCTGCGATCAGCTTCGAGATCCGCCTGCCCGAAGACTGGAATGGCGGATTTTACATGGCCGGATGCGGTGGGCTGTGCGGACAGCTTCTGTCAGATGCGCCGGGCTTCGTGAATGCGATGAATCACGGCCTGAAACGCGGCTATGCGGCCGCCACCATGGATGGCGGGCATTGGGGGACATCTTCGGTCGATGGGCGTTGGGCCTTGCATAACCGGCTGGCCGAAGTCGATTGGGGACACCGCGCCGTGCGCGAAACGGCGAAACTCGCGCAGACCGTGATCGCGCAATATTACGACACAACACCCAGCCCGCGCATCTTCGCTGGCTGCTCGACGGGCGGACGGCAGGCCAATATGCTGGCGCTGCGCGACCCCGAGCTTTTCGACGGCATCCTGAACGGCGCGCCCGCGCTCGACTACACTGGTTTGGTCGCGACCTGGATGGCCAGCGTCGTGCAGGCCAATACGGATGATGACGGCGCGCGCATCATCGGCCCACAGGACGCGGACCTGATCGGCGCGCATGTGCTGGCGCAATGCGACGCGGTGGATGGGCTGGAAGATGGGCTGATCTCGGACCCCGACGCCTGCCGCATCGACTGGAGCGCGCTGGCCTGCACCGAGGGCAGCAACGCGGCCTGTCTGACCGACGCACAGATCGCCACGGTCACGGCCTGGACCGAGACAGGCGCGGTCGATTCCACAGGCACCCAGCTCTACCCTGCGACTGTGCCGCTGGGCTCAGAGCCGTTCTGGGGCCTGTGGCTGACGGGGTTCGAAGGCGGTGGCGGTGGCTTGGTGCCCATCTTCAACCAGCAATTCCTGCAATTCATGGCATTCCGGGACGATCCGGGCGAGGCCTTCAGCCCGATGGATTTCGATTTCGACACCCATCCGGCGGATCTGGACTTCATGGGGCGCATCTATAACGCGACCGACCCTGATCTGAGCGGATTTGCCGAAGCCGGGGGGCGGATGATCACATGGCATGGTCTGGCCGATGCCATCGTGCCGCATGGCTACACGGTCGATTATTTCACCCGGTTGCGCGAGACGCATGGCGCGGCTTTGGAAGATTTCAACCGGCTGTTCCTGATCCCCGGCATGGATCATTGCGGGATACAGGCAGGGCCGGGCATCACCTCTGCCGGGTTCGATCCGCTCAGCGCACTCGAAAACTGGATCGCGACAGGCGAGGCGCCGCAAGCGCTGATGACCACCCGCGCTGCAACAGAGGATACAGCCGAATGGTCGCGCCCGGTCTGCGCCTGGCCGCAACGTGCCGTGCATGACGGCACTGGCGATTGGCGCTTGGCCGAGAGCTTCAGCTGCCGCGACTGAGCCGCGGCGCATGCAACAGGTCAGGTCGGGCGCATGATGCGACCGACCTGATCCTTCACAGGGACCGCGCCACGGTGCCTGCGCTATGGATCTCGCCCCCCCCCACGCGCCAACGGAGTTTTAGAGGGATACCAGCCGTTGAAGCCCGCCCGCGCTGGTGCAACTCTTCACACGCGCCGAGCGTGCCATGCGCATCCAGTCCCTGGGATGACATCGCCCTCACCGCCACGAAAGAGGCCGGGCGCAGCACGCACCCGGCCTCGCCTGACTGTTTCGGGGTCGCTCAGCCGTTCGATGCGGCCACGCGCAGCCCGCGCTTGCCTGAGCCACCATCGCCCGAATGAGTGTCCATGAATTCCATCACCAGCGGACGGATATTGTCGCGCCAGGACTTGCCTGCGAAGATCCCGTAATGGCCTGCGCCGGGTTCCAGATGGCTGGCTTTCTGCGCGTCTGACAGACCTGTCAACAGATCAAGCGCGGCCAGACACTGCCCCGGTGCGCTGATATCGTCCTTCTCGCCTTCGACGATCTTCACCGCGACCGAGGTGATCTTGGAGCAATCCACTTTGTGTCCGGCGACTGTGAAAGCATTGCGCGCGATTTCGCGATTCTTGAATATGCGCTCGACCGTCGACAGGTAGAATTCCGCCGTCATGTCCATGACCGAAAGATATTCGTCATAGAAACGGTTATGCTTGTCGCGTTCCCCGCCTTTGCCCTGCGCTTCGGCGGCGATCTTGTCATTGAATGCCTTTGCGTGACGCTCCAGATTCATCGAGATGAATCCCCCGAGCTGCAGCAGGCCCGGATAGACAAGCCGACCGACGCCCTTGTATTTGAAGCCCACACGCTGGATCGCGAGATGTTCCAGCTGTCCCATTGTCACACGGCTGCCGAAATCGGTCACCTCGGTCGGCGCGGCATCGGGATCGACCGGCCCCCCGATCAGCGTCAATGTGCGCGGCTGCGCGTCAGGGTCTTTCTCTGCCAGATAGGCCGTTGCGGCCAGGGCCAGTGGCACAGGCTGACAGACTGCAATCACATGCGTATCGGGGCCCAGATGACGCAGGAAATCCGCGATGTAAAGCGTGTAATCCTCGACATCGAACTTGCCTTCGGAGACGGGAATATCGCGCGCATTGTGCCAATCGGTGACCCAGACCTCGCAATCAGGCAGCAGGCTGGCAACGGTCGAGCGCAGCAAGGTGGAATAATGCCCCGACATCGGCGCGCAGAGCAGAACGCGACGCGATTTTTCGGGCCGGCCATGCACCTTGAAGCGCAACAGATCCCCGAAAGGACGGCCAATCTCGACAACTTCCTCGACAATGTGATCGCGGCCATCCTCGGCCAGGACCGATGTAATGCCCCAATCGGGCTTGATCACCATCCGCGCGAAGCTGCGCTCGGTCACCCGGCCCCAGGCCGACATCACCTTGAACATCGGATTCGGAGCCAGCCCCCAGACCGGGTAGGAGGCAAAGGCGCGCGCAGACGCACCGATCCATTCATTGGTGTTTCGAATGGATTCCATCAGATCGTAGGATGCCATACCCTTCATGTCTGTCCCCTTCTCTGGCGTCGCTTGTCCTGTCAGGGAAACGCCACTTTAAATTATATCGCCACACAGTTAAGATACAGATAAGGCTCTTCGCTGCGCTTGCGAAGAATAGGGGGGAAAAACATTTATGACAACTTCTGAATATGATGATGACGAAAAACTGGTCCGTATGCGGGAAAATCTGGCGCGGATCGAGGAGCTGACCCATCGGTTGACAGATGCCATGGCCCATCGCAGCCAACCCCGACAGAGTTTGCAGGCCCCCGATTCGGATCTCTTCGTCCATGCCGTGACCGCCTATTGGACAGAAATGGCGCGCAACCCATCGAAGGCGCTGGAACAGCAGCTCGATTACTGGGGCAAAGCGCTGAAACATCATATCGAGGCGCAGGAAGTCCTGCGTCGTGGCAAGATCGCCGCCCCCGAAGACAACACCCCCGATGACCGCCGCTTCGCCAATCCGTTGTGGAAAACCCACCCTTTCTTCAACTATATCAAGCAACAATACCTGCTTGCCACGCAGGCGATGACTACCGCCGTCCATGACCTCGAATCCATCCCCGACCGCGAGAAGCGCCGCCTGGGCTATTTCACGCAGCAGATCATCGACATGATGGCGCCCACGAATTTCCTGGCAACCAATCCTGACGCGCTGCTGAAGGCCGTCGAGACCGAAGGCGAAAGCCTCGTGCGCGGACTGGAAAATCTGGTGCGCGACATCGAGGCCAACAAGGGCGAGCTTCTTGTCACTCTGGCCGATCAGGATGCATTTAAGGTCGGCGAAGACCTGGCCACGACACCAGGCAAGGTCGTGTTCCGAAATCGTCTGTTCGAGCTGATCCAATACACGCCCACAACCGAAAAGGTCCGCCGCACGCCGCTTCTGATCTTCCCGCCATGGATCAACAAATTCTATGTGATGGATCTCAAGCCGCAGAACAGCCTGATCAAGTGGATCGTCGATCAGGGCTACACGCTCTTTGTCGTCTCCTGGGTCAATCCTGATGCCAGCTATGCCGATGTCGGGCTCGATACCTATATCGAAGAGGGCTATCTCGAAGCGATCCGCATCGCCCGCGACATCACTGACGAAAAGCAGGTCAATGTCATCGGCTACTGCATCGCTGGCACGACATTGTCGCTGACACTCGCCCTGATGAACAAGCGCGGGGACAAATCCGTGCGCGCGGCCACGCTGTTCACCACGTTGACCGACTTCTCTGATCAGGGCGAAGTGGGCGTGTTTCTCGAAGATGACTTCGTCGACGGGATCGAGGCGGAATGTAACGAAAAGGGCTATCTCGACAGTTTCTTCATGTCGCGCACTTTCTCCTTCCTGCGGTCCAATGACCTGATCTACGGCCCCGCCATCCGCGCCTATATGATGGGCGAGAAACCCCCGGCTTTTGACCTGCTGTACTGGAATGGCGACGGCACGAACCTGCCGGGGCGCATGACGGTCGAATATCTGCGAGGTCTGTGTCAGAGTGATCGCTTTGCAGGCGCGAGCTTTCCGATTTGCGGCGAAGATGTGAGCATCGCGGATGTCAAACACCCGCTTTGCGCCATCGCCTGCGAGACAGACCATATCGCGGCCTGGCGGTCGAGTTTTCGCGGGATCTCGAAGATGGGATCGAAGGACAAGACCTTCATCCTGTCCCAATCGGGCCATATCGCCGGAATCATCAATCCGCCCAACAAGAAGAAATATGGCCATTATGCTGGCCCCAACCCCGAGGGGACACCGGAAGAGTGGCTCGACGCGGCCGAATTCCACGAAGGCAGCTGGTGGCCACGCTGGGAAGACTGGCTGCGCAAACGATCCGGCGCGCTGGTTCCGGCGCGCGAACCCGGCGATTCGGCCTACCCTGCCCTGGCCGACGCGCCCGGCATCTATGTCGTCAGTTCAAAAAATGACGCCATGTCATAGGCTTGTTGCTGCGATGCGGAAATATTTCTGCGACGCAGCATTTTTTTCTTGAAATGCTGCAGTGCAGCATGCATATTTAGCCTCAGAAGCGGGAAAGACGAACTGACCCGCATCACATGGACCAAGGAGAAACCCCATGGCTGCCTCGACCGATTACACCAAGATGATGAAAGACCTCATGGGTTCGTTCCCGATGGACACAACCGCCATGCAGGACGCTTTCAAATCGCAAGCTGCTCTGGCAGAAAAAATGAGCAAGGTTGCTCTGGAAGCTGCTGAAAAGTCGACCGAAGTTTCGACCAAATGGACCAAGACCACGCTGGCTAAAGTCGGCGAAGTGTCGTCCGTCAAGGAAGATCCGGCCGACTACACCAAAGCCATGACCGATTTCGCTTCGGCTCAGGCTGAAGTTGCTGCCGAGCATGTCGCTGCTTTCGCTGAAATCGCTAAAAAAGTGCAGATGGACACAGTTGAACTGCTGATGGCTGCTGGCAAAGACCTGCAGGAAGAAACCACTGCAGCGGTCAAGAAAGCCACTGACACGGCAACCAAAGCTGCCAAAACAGCTGCGACCGCGAAGTAAGCTGCCAGACTTCGCCGGGGTCTGTCACCTCCCGGACGGAACCCGATCAGGGGCGAGCGGACACGCTCGCCTCTTTTCTTTTGTGAAATCCACGTCTAGTCTCGCTGCAACGCAATATCGATTGGTCGAGGGGAGAACCATGTCCGATGCTCAAAAGCCGCTTCTGATCAAGCGATATGCCAGCCGCCGCCTGTATAACACCGAGACCAGCGATTACGTGACGCTCGAAGATATTG